>JAJTHU010000326.1 GCA_021300055.1 Nitrosomonadaceae bacterium
GAGGGAAGAGCAAAACGATTCCGGCACCATGCCCGCGTTGAAGTGGCTCAGCCAGATGGCGTCAACCTCATCGGCGGCGATCGCGGCGTGCGCCAAGCAGTCCCGCGTTGCCTGCACAATCAATGACTCGAGCGTTTCGCCACTCAGGCGACCAAACGGTGTGTGGCCCCAAGCGACGATAGCAGCTCGACTCATCGCCGCAACTCTTGATTCGTCGCTCCGCTCACGCGCTGTAAGAACGCCGTAATTCCTTTGAGTGCCTCTGGCTCATCGAGCATTGGCGCGTGGCCCACGCCTGCGACGTGCACCGCTTCAAGTTGTGGGCGGCGACGCTGCATTTCGGCGAGCGTATCCAACGAAAGTATGTCGGTGAGATCACCGCGAATCACCATCAGCGGATGCTGAGGCATCGCATCGAACAACGGCCATAGATCCGGCGTAGCGGTGCCCGCGCCAAAGCCTTGCGCAATTGCTGTGTCGTAATTGAGTACTGGCTTGTTGCCGTCCTGCACGTAAAGATTGCGTGCCATCGCAGCCCATTGCTCATCCCCATAGGCAGGAAACGCTACGCCATTGGTTACACGCGTTTGCGCGATCGCATCCGCCCAAGTCTGTACAGGCGCAGACTTACCAACATAGCTGATGATGCGGGCAATGCCGACTGGGTCGATCACTGGTCCCATATCGTTAATCACCAACGCCTTGACACGCGCAGGATACGACGCCATCAACAGAATCCCCATCATGCCACCGAGGGAGGTGCCAATAACGCACACTTCCGCGATTCCTAGGGTGTCCAGTAGCCGCACCATGTCCTTAACGTAAACGTCCGGCCGATAACGCTCCGGCTGCGGGTCGCGGGCTGACCGTCCGCGGCCGCGCTGGTCGGGGCAAATCACACGATAACTTGCACTTAGTGTCGCAGCTAAGGTGTCGAAGTCTTTGCTGTTGCGCGTCAGGCCGGGCAAGCACAGCACCACGGGTGCTGCGCGATCGACTGGTCCTTGGTAATCGCGCGCATATAGCGTGAGGCCGTCATCGCTGCGATAAAAGACGTCAGCGTAGTTCATGTTTTGGTCTCAATGGAATTAGAATCACTGTGAGCTCTCCCGAAAGCGCTGGCACCCATTTCATGTCCGACAAGAACGACAAATCCGCATCCCGCCGCGCCTCGCAAGCCTTGACGATGCACGTGGCTGATACGGTGTCGTCGGGCAACACCAAGCGCAAAGTCGTGAAGTCGCCAGCCAGTGCGAGCAGCGCCAAGCGCAAAAAAACCACTGTCGGTCGCCCTCGCAAAAACAGCGGCGCAGATAGCGCGGCGGCGGCAGACCGCATCCTCGATGCAGCCGAAGATTTGTTTTCCAAGCGTGGCTTTGATGGCGTGACCATGCGCGAAGTCGCCCAGCTTGCTAATGTTGACGCAGCGCTCGCGCACTACTACTTCGCATCCAAGCAGGGTTTGTTTGATGCAGTGCTTGAGCGTCGCGCCGAGCTGGTTTTCTCGGAACGCATGCAAGCGTTTGACGATTACGAGGCAAAAGCAGGCAAAGCCATTACGGTTGAAGGCGCGGTGGCCGCATTCATCGTGCCCTTGCTCGAGCGTGCGCGCAATGGTGACGTGGGCTGGAAAAACTACTTTCGCCTGATCGCATTGGTCAACAATGACGCCTCGCACGTCGCGCTGTCGATCATGTCTTACTTCGACCCTCTGGTGCACCGGCTCATCGCGCTCGTCAAACGCGCGTTGCCTGATGCTCGCGAAGAAGAACTGTTCTGGTGTTTCCATTTCCTGACAGGTTCGCTGACCTTGGCACTATCACGCACCGGTCGTTTGGATCGCGTCAGCGGTGGCCGCTGCAAATCCGATGATTTGGCGTCGATCGAACCACGAATGATCGATTACTGTGCTGCTGGTTTTCGTCGCGTGTGTGCAGAACGGCGCGAGACTAAACCAAAGAAGCGGTAGTACGCCCCCGAACCGCTAGTGCCGCGCGCCGTACGCGCGCGACACTAGGGCGCATCACATTAGAACTTCCAGGTCACGCTTGCTTTAACAGTGCGTGGGTCGCCGTAGAAAGTCGTCACGGTGTTGAAGAAGCCGCCGAACAGGTACCCTGCCGTCTTGTAGCGCTTGTCTGTCAGGTTGCGGCCGTTCAGTGCCACCTGCAAGTTGCGGTCGCGGCTCGTCCACGAGAGTCCCGCATCCCACACGGTGTAGGCTTCTTGTGCAATCAACTGCGCAGCAGGTACGTTGGCGTCGAGCGAGGCAATGCCCGTCGGCTTAACGATTTCGCCTTGGTAAACCTTGCTCTTGTACGAGAAGCTGTTGGCCAACGAGAGCGTACCGGCGCGGCCCATGATCGACATTGGCCAATCGTAGGTTGCGGTGAGGTTTGCGGATTGCTTCGGCGTGTTCTGGAACTCAGCGGAGCTTGCGATGTTGACCAGCGCTAGCGTTACTGGGTTCGCGACGAACCACTCTTTGTACTTGGCATCGATGAAGCTCAGCATGCCGGTCAAGCGGAACGCATCCGTGACGCGTGCGTTCATCTCGAACTCAAGCCCTTTGATCTCTGCTTTACCCGCGTTGGTGAGCGAGCCCGAGAAGCCGACGACGGCCCCCTGCGCGTTGAAGGTTGGCACCGAGCCGGGAATCTGCACGTTGGTGTAATCCATCGTGAAGGCAGCGATGTTGGTTTGTACACGACCGTTGTTGAAGGCCGACTTCAGACCAAATTCGAGCGACTTGACGATCTCAGGTTCTACCCCGCGGCGCTTCGCCAAGGAGGCGGCGCTGGTAGGCACGGCGCCTAGGTCCATGCGTGGATCAAACGAGCCGCCTTTGAAGCCTTCTGAGTAAGTGCCGTAGAGGTTGTGGTCTGGCGCGAACTTCCAACCAAACCCCACTTTTGGCGTGAACTTCTTGTCCGTGCGCGTCAAATCGCTCTTCTGCATATCGGTCAAGATCGGCAGCGCAATTGCGTTCGGGTTGCCCAAGGTTGGCGAGCCGATCAAGCCCAAATAGTTACGCTTAAAGATGCGCGCTTCGCGTTTGTCGCTCGTTTGGCGACCACCGATGGTGATGTTGAACTTGTCCGACACATTGTAGGTGGCGTCCGCAAATGCTGCCCAAGTGTTGGTGTCGAAATCACCGAGCGTGTACAGCGAGAGACCGCCCGATGCGTTGAACAAGACGTCAAACTCAGCAAACGCGTTCGCCTTCATGGCAAACAGGCCAGCAACACCTTGCCACTTGCTGCCCGTGTAGGTGAATTGGATTTCCTGGCTGTCTTGCTTGTTCTTGTAGATTGCCGGCGCTTCGAACAGCGGCGTGTTCAAGGAGTCGAAGTCGATCGGCGCGATTGACTCGTCAGCACGATGC
>JAJTHU010000275.1 GCA_021300055.1 Nitrosomonadaceae bacterium
TCAGGTCGCGCAATGTTGGCCATCGCCCGCGCGACGGGCACTGAGAGTGCAATAGCGTCTGAATGCTTGTGCTGTGCGTCGAGCTTGCAAAAGGCGGTACGGAGTCCGGAGCAGAGATAGGTATTCATGGGGTGGCCAATGTCATCGTCGGTGAATGTGTGATGCTACGCGACATCGATCGCGGGGACGTGCCGCTGAGTTTGGTAATCTTCCAGCATGGCAACCACAATCCTCGTCATCGGTCTGTTCGTTTTCGCGGCATATCTGTTCAAGGGCATCTTTTCTCGAACGGGTATCCCCGACGTGTTGATGCTCATGCTGTGTGGGATTCTGATCGGCCCCGTCATGGGCTGGGCGACGCCAGCACAGTTCGGTCAGGCGGGGAGCGTGTTGGCGACGATGGCTCTCGTTGTCATTCTCTTTGAGGGCGGCGTTGATCTGGATCTGCACTCGCTCAAGCCGGCGCTGTCGGCCACGCTCAAACTAACCCTAAGTACATTTATTGCCACGGTCGCCATCGTAACCGGCGTCGGCATGTTCATGGCGGGACTCGATTGGATGCCCGCGTTGATGCTTGGGATGATTCTCGGTGGCACCTCGTCGGCCGTTGTGATTCCGTTGGTGCAGGGACTCAACGTGCAAGGCAAAGCGCGCACCGTGCTCATTCTCGAATCGGCGATCACCGACGTGCTGTGTATCGTCGGCCTGTTCGTGTTGCTGGATGCGGCCAAGCACGGTGGAATTTCTGCGGGATCAACCGTGCTCTCGCTCGCAGAAACGATGACTATTGCGTTTGCCATCGGCGCCATGGCTGCATTCGGTTGGTTGTTTCTGTTGCGCGCCGCGCGGCGTCTGCCGCATGGCAGTTTTGCGTCTGCTGCAATGTGTTTCATCGTCTACGGGAGCACCGAGTTACTGGGCTTTTCAGGCGCAATTGCGGCGTTGTGCTTTGGACTCACACTCGCCAATGGTAGGCGCTTCGCGGCGGCTACCGGATTGATTCGCGCGGGACGCCTTGCCGCCTTTTCGTCACGCGAGCAAGGATTCTTGCAAGAGCTTATCTTCGTGTTGAAGACATTTTTCTTTGTCTTCCTTGGCATTTCCATGCAGCTCAATGACATGCGCCTGTTCGTCGTTGGTGCGGTGATCGTGGTCGCAGTCTATGCGGTGCGTCACGTCCTCGCGCTGTTTACCACTGACCGCGATACGCCCCACCCGCACGTATCGCTCACTGCCATCATGGTGCCTAAGGGGCTCGCCGCTGCCGTGCTCGCGGGGCAGCCGCTGCAGCAAGGTATCTCGGGAGGCGAAGTGATTCAAGGCATCGCTTATGTGGTGGTACTGCTCAGCATCGGTCTCACGGCATGCATGATTCCACTGCAGCGGGTGCCACCAGTGTCTACGCTTTATCAAGCCTTGTTTCGAGGCTTCGCGCCGCAGCGCGATGTCGATGTGCCGAAGCCTTGATCCTATTTCGGGCTAACCCATCATGTCGCCGTTGATCATTGTCGCCATCGTCGTTGCCGGCTTCGTCGGCGTGATTGGCTATGGCTATTGGTGGTACAACTTTGGCGACGGCAAATCCCAGCGCGACGCAGAGGCCAAACAGGCCTGCGAGAGAAAGTCCCGCCTGCTTGCTCGCGGGTGGTATTACGAAGAGGTCGGCGAAGGCGATATTCGCTATCGTGTACGCGGTCGAACGGAAGAGGGCGTCGAATGGGTATTGCACTACGACACCGACCACAGCAGCAGCAGTTCGACCCCCGAGCTTTTGTTCCGCGTCGCTTCGTTAGCGACCGGCCATTACGTTTGGCACATTGATGACCGGCCAAGTTTTGAACTGGTCCAAGGCAAAGTCATGAAGGCGGTGATTTCTGGTCTCGCCTCGTTGGCGAGCAAGCTCAGTGACACCCTCCGTATCAAGAATGAGTTTTATGCAGCCGCGAAGGCTCTACCGGTTGGCGGTACTACGTTTTCCAAACGCTTCGTGCTAGTTGCGACGGATGCGCGCTGGTCGTCCCTTGTTGATTTCGAGACCGAGCGATTGATTTTGAATCTCCCGCCCTTCAAACCCGGCATGTCGCGAGCGGACAACTGCCTGTCGGCTGGACTCGACCCTCAGGGACTCATGGTTAAGCTTTACGTCGATGCCCCCTCGACAGCGGTGATCGAGCACATCATCCGGCTCGGACAACTCCTAGCAGACCGTAGCTCGCGCTTGGGATAGTCGCGAGCGATCAAACCGCGCTTTCCATCTGACGCGCAGCGTTGGGCGCGCATCAATGTAAAAAGGGCGCCACTTGGCGCCCTTTTTTTGGCTGACTCAGACAATCACTTCGCAGGTTTCACAAAGCGCATCGTGAATCGATCGGATTCGCCGATTTCCAAGTACTTGGCGCGGTCCTTTTCACCTTCCGTGAGCGTTGGCGGAAGCGTCCATACACCTTTCGGATAGTCTTTGGTGTCTTTCGGATTGTTGTTGACGTCGCTCTTCGCGTCGAGCTTGAAGCCAGCCGCCAGCGCGCGTTTGAGCACGAACTCTTCGGTGATGTAGCCTGAATCAATCATGCCCTTAACGTTGGTGTCGGGCTTGGCACGATGATCGACCACGCCGAGTACGCCACCCGGCTTGAGCATGTCGAAGAACGCGCGGAAATACACATCGACCAAATCAGGGTTAATCAGGTTGTGCACATTGCGGAAGGTGAGAACAAAGTCTGCGCTACCAGGGGCTACACCCTCGAACGTAGGGACAAAACCAGCTGCGTTGGACGTGCGAATGGTGGCGAGTTTGGCCTTGTCGTACAGCGCAGGGCGAGCCGCGAGGCGATCGTTATGCGCCTTGATGCCGCGCTCGGCAGTGGCTGGCCATAGCGCGATGTACGTGCCACTTTCGCGAAGGTAAGGCGCGAGCACCTCGGTGTACCAGCCCCCGCCGGGCAGCGCCTCGACGACAACTGAGTTCGGCTTCACGCCAAAGAACGCCAGCGTTTGCTTGGGGTTACGGAACTTGTCGCGCGCCTTGTTGGCGTCGGAGCGGTGATCGCCGGCGAGTAGTTTGTCGAGCGCGGCGTCGGCGTGTGCCGTCGGCGCAATGAACAACGATGAGGCGACGAGCGACGCGGCGACAAGCGCGGCAGTGAGAACTGAGCGACGGGAGAGATGAAGTGAAGGGGCCATGTTGGTCTCGGTGGTGGGCAAAGGTGCTTCAGTTTATCGAGTTGCGTGGCGCGATGTTTTGTTCGACGCAGGGATTTGCGACACACGACGGTTTTTTGGGCTCAGGCCGCGCCCTCCCGGCCACAGACCTCTTGCGTTAATCGAACGGTCGTTCTATTATCCACTCATGTCTTCCGCTTCCGTCCCCAAACCACGCGCTGGGCCTGGTCACTCGATGCGAACCGCCGAACCAGCGAGCCCGCAGCCGCGGCCGCTAGGCGCACGCCAGACCAAGGGCGAGGAGACGCGTGCGGCGATTCTGGACGCTGCACTTAGGCATGCCTCGACGCATGGTTATGAAGCGCTCACTATCGGGGTATTGGCAGAAAAAATGGGTATGTCCAAAAGCGGACTGTTCGCGCATTTTGGTTCCAAGGAAGATTTGCAGATCGCAACCCTAGACGAGGCCGCACGGCGCTATACGGCGGTCGGGTTCATTCCTGCGCTGGCCGCGCCGCGTGGCCTTAAGCGTGTGCGTGCGCTGTTCACGCTCTGGCTTGAGTGGACCGAGCGCAGCGAACTCGCCGCCTGCCCAATCATGGCGGCATCGGCGGAATACAGCCACCGGCCGGGGCCGATGCGCGACACCGTCGAAGAGCACGTCCGGCGCCTGCACCTTGAAATCATGAAAGCTGTCGAGATGGCAGTCGCAACCGGCGAACTCGCGCCGGATACCCAACCCGATCAGGTTGCCTTCGAGGCGTTCGGCATCATTGCCTCGTGCTATCAGGCTCGTTACCTGTTCCACGATCCGCGCGCCAACGCACGCGCGCTCAATGCATTTGAACGCTTGGTGGCATCACACCAAGTTCCGCCAACTCGCTAATTCACAGCCAAGGAGACCCCCATGTCCTCCAGCCTAAATTCGCTTCTTCCTTCGCCGCAAAATAGCACGATCGTTCGCGAATTTCGCCAAGCCACCGTGGCAGTTCAGCGTGCCGTGCATCGCACAATCACGCGCCCGCTGCTCACCCACGTCGGCATGCCCTTGCTCGTGAATGTGGCGCCACGATGGACGGTGCAGACCCTCACGCGACGATTCATTACACCGCCACGCATTGCGCATACACCACCCGAGCTGCGCGCCCTAGAGCCCGCCGTGTATGTGCCCGTCCCGAGCCCACACGGTGATCTCGCCACGTGGCGCTTTGCGCCGAACACCTTCTCTGCGACCGAACGCGCACCGGTCATCATCGTCAGCCACGGCTGGGGCGGTCGCGGCGCGCAGTTTCGCGCGTTTGTCCCTGAACTACTTCGCGCGGGATTCGAGGTGTGGTTGTTCGACCACGTCGCACACGGACATTCGGCCGGCAGCGAAGCCCCCATCACCACATTCGCGGAAGGACTACGCATTGTTATCGATCGCGCGCTCGACGAGCAGCGCACCATCGCAGGTTTCATCGGCCATTCGCTTGGATGCGCCGCGATCGGACTGGCGCTCTCGCACCACCCGCGGCTTCGCTCGCTCGATGCAGCAAAGCGCCTGCGCGTGGTCTTGATTGCGCCGCCATCCTCGTTGATTCGCTACTCGCGATTTTTTGCGCGCGCGATCGGTTTGCCCGAGCGCCTACGCGCTGCCATGCAGTGGCGACTCGAACGCAAGACCGGCCTAAACTGGGACGCGCTGGAGATGCCGCACGCGGTCGCTGCGCTACGGAGCGCCGCGCTGGTGATACACGATCAACACGACCAAGATGTGCGTATCGAAAGTGGCCTCGCGCTTGAACGCGCGTGGCCTAGCGCAAGTTATATGCGTACCGCAGGCTTGGCGCACACCCGCGTGCTGCGGAATACCCATGTCGTCGGGTGCGCCGTCGGGTTCTTGACTGAGCAGGTCGCGTTTTCGCCGGCACCGACGCAAGACGACTGGTCGGCATTCTCGGAGTCACTGTTCAGCGTCTCGCCGATCTATTAGTCCGTTTACTTCGGCCAGACTGCACGATACAAACTCGCCTATTGGCGCGCACTTTGGGGCATTTTCGTGCCCGAAAACGCCCGTCCTTATTAGAGTTTGACCACTGAATCGGGAGCATCCTGCAGGTAGCGCCAAAGGAGCTTGAAGATATCCGCGTCAAATGGCGCGGCGGGCGCGGCGCGCAGCTCGCTCAGCTCCGCATCACTGCTTGCAGTGCCAACCAAACACCATCGGTCGAATACGTGTAGCGCAACGCGTGATGCGCGCGCGCCCTCATCATCCACACTGCCAGCCTCCGCAACTTCACGCACCGCAATGCGACCTGTCCAAGGCCACGCGGGAAGCTTGCGTTCTGCCAGCGCTTCGACCAAGCGCAAGTTGTGCTGCACGATCGACTCCTGCCCGACGCAATAGCCGCGACAGCGCTTGAGCTGTCGTCCAAAGCATGCGCCGTTGCCCGGTTTGGCCCTGACTACGTGCCAGCACAGCTCGTGTTCGGCAGCATAGCTGCTCAGCAAATCTTTCGCGCGTGCGCGCGAGGAGATTGGACCAAACAAGCCCTCACGCGCGTCATCATCGCTGAAGTCGATTTCATCGACCAACGGAAACTCGGGCAGCGCGTTGAGATCGCGAAGACGCACAAAGCAAGCCTCGGCATTGCGCCGCAGGCGATGGTTGCGCAAAGGCATGCGCGACTTGATGAGCGCGATTTCACGCAACAATGCACCTAACTCACCTGCCGTCTCTTCGACTTCAATGCGCGTGATTTCGCTCGATAGCCGCAAGTCGTTTGCCGAACGGTGGTCACTCGAAAAGTGCGAGCGGATGCGATCACGCAGGTTAACGCTCTTGCCAATGTAGATCGGCAGATCATTGACACCGTAAAACGTATAGACGCCTGGTCCTTCGGGCAAATCGTCCAGAACGCCCACTGCCAACTGTGGCGGAAGACTGGGCATCTTCAGCAACGACTTCACCGCCGCAGCCATCGCATCTGCACCGTGCTCAGCGTGTGCCACCGAAATAAACTGCCAAGCGGCCCGTGCGTCCCCTAACGCCCGATGACGTCCGTCGCTCGTGAGCTGGTGGCGCTCGCGCAATTGATCGAGCCCGTGACGGCTGAATTGCGGATACAGACGACGCGACAAGCGCACGGTACAAAGTACGTCCGCACTAAATGCGTCGCCGATGCGTCGAAATTCGTTTTTCAGAAACCCGTAATCGAAACGCGCGTTGTGCGCGACAAACACCGCGTCATCAAGCCGCACGCGAATATGGCTCGCA
>JAJTHU010000075.1 GCA_021300055.1 Nitrosomonadaceae bacterium
GGTCGTGCCGATGATCTTGACCTTGCTGTCTTGCGTGAGCATCGAAACCTGATCGATGGTCAGCGCTTGATACGTCTCGCGCCGCTTCTTGGTCGTCTTGTCCCACCAGACCTTAACGTAGCCGTTCTTCGTCATCAGGGCATCGGTGAACCAGTCCTGCAAAATGAAGAACCCGTTATTCCTCTTCATGAACAGGAAGTTCAGCACGTCGCTAACCTGCTGCGCCGATTCTTCATCCTTCGGGGTCTGCGGCTCAAACTCGACGACGCGATCCGTCGATGAAAATATCTTCATCAGCGACGGCTTGATCCACTCGATGGTATCCGCAACCTCGGACGTGATGTACTGCGAGCGCCCCTCTACCTCGTTGCCGTAGGGTTCTTGGTAGTACGCCTTGATTGCCGACTCGCGCTCCTTGTTGAGGTCGCCATTGCCCCATCCGAGCGCGTTCTTCTCCTGACTCTCAATGATGTTCAGGAGTTCAATGTCGGACAGTTTAGGCATCGGCTTTCTTTGGCAAGGTCAGCGTCTTGGCGGGCTTCTCGGTCTTGGCTTCCAGTGCGGCTAGCCGGGCTTCCATTTCCGCCAGGCGCGCCTTAAGGTCGTTGTACTGCTGCGAGTTCATGCGTATCCCATCTTGGGGTAGGCGATTGGCTTGGGCTTGGCTACAGCCCGCTCTGCAACCGCCAGATAGCGGAACGCATCGGCCCCATGTGACGCCCAATCGTGCAAGGGCGTCGGCTTTGCCATGTCAAGGCGCTGATTCCAGTCCCACCTGTAGTGCCGCAGACAGTTGATACCGTCGGCGCACTTGTCCTTGTCGAAGTAGCACTTAAGCAACAAGTTGCGGGCAGCGGCAATGCCATCTTCCAGGCTCAACTTAGGCGCGATGTCGAAGCAAATACCAAGCGACTGCGCGATTTCCAGCCGACTGCGGCCGCTGCCTAGCTCGCGGACATTGATGTCGTGCGGCGCTACGTGCCGGTTGTAGTGATAGCCGCGCGTCTTGATGACTTCGGCGTAATGCGGCAGACCTACGCCCGTTGCCTCGTAATAGTCGATCAAGCGCACTTCGTTGTTGACGTGCTGCGCAAACCATATCGCTGTGCTGTCGCCCACGCCCAAGTCCCAATAGGTCGAGACCAGCACGCTAGGCTCATACGGAACCCTGCCGATACGCTCCTGCGAGCCCGCAAGCTGCATTTCGCGGGCGTAGATTGCGCCATCGACGGTCGGGCGGCACTCGCCTTCCCAGATGTTCCGGTAGGCGACGGGATCGCGGTCCTTGAGATACAGCCGCTCCTGCTCCAGCACGGCCGGGAACCACGGATTAGCGTCCCAATTGACCTTTTGCACCCAACTATCAGCGGGCGGGTTTGACACGAAACGTTTGTACGTCTCGTCAGTGTCTAGCTCAGGGTTGAACGTCACCCATATCTCGCTGCCCGGCTTGCGGATCGTCGGGATCAGCACTTCCCAACTGCGGCGCGTCACGACCTGGGCTTCCTCAACCCAGACGCGGTCAAAGCCCTCGAAAGACTTGATGTTGGTAATGCCCTGCTGCCGCAGGCCGGCAAAGGCAAACTCGCTGCCATTGCGCCCGAGGATGCGCTGCTCTTGAACAACGAATTCCGTATCTAGCCCTAGAGCGGCGATCTGAACCTTTAGCAGTTCATGGACCGACTCGTTGATGGACTTCTGCGTTTCGCGAGCGCACAGGACGCGGAGCGGTTCAAGGTAGGCTTGCAGCACCAGCGCCCGGGCAGCAGCCCACGACTTCCCCGATCCCCTGCCGCCATACATCACCTTGTAGCGTCGAGGCTCCATTAAAGGAGCAAACTCGGCGCTAAGTTGGAGCCGTATCTCGCGCACGTTCGGTAGTGACGTACTCGACCACTACCTTTGTTTGAACAGGCGCGCCGTCAATGCCGCCGAGTTCCACGCCCTGAACGGCCTTGCCGTCAATGCGGTCGCCCAATTCCTTGATAGCCGAAAGGTCGCCCTCATCGCACAGGACAAGCAGCTTTTCAGCCAGCGTATCTAGCGCCTCGATGCCCTCTGCCCGCGAACGCTTTTCCAGCGCGCGGTTGATTGCATCCCGCCACCGTTTGCCTTTCGTGGGATTCGTGTTACCGATTGTCCCTGGCATTTCGTTAAACCTCTAAGTGTTTGATGCGAAACCTTCTCATTTGCGTTAACCGCAGCGATTCGCACGCTCCAAAACGGTGCGCCACTCATCCGCCCCTTCGTCCTGGCTGTAGTGCCCACCATCAAGCGTCGGCACGCCCAGCGTCCAGTGCATCAGCTTCGCATCGGGATTGGCGACACCTTCACGGACTAAATGATTCCAGTCCGCAGGCAGTCCACCCACAAACGATTCCTTGAGCCATTCAAAGCGGTGTAGCTGCTGCGGAGTCGCCCCCGCGACAAACTCCGGATCAAGCACCCGGTTAGCCCTGTGCTGGCAGTTCCAAAGCATCAGGCTCGACCAGTTTTTCCGGGGATAGTCGAGGTTGTCCGACTCCATCGCGCTGCCGACGTACTTGCGCGGAAACCGTGTTGCGTAGTCATGCTGGACAACCTGCACGGCGCAATAGCTGTCCTTGAGCCCTAGCAGCGCATACGGATCGGCCCGCCACAGCATGTCGCTGTCGCAGAAGATCGCCCATCCCTGCCAGTGCTGTAGATCGGGCACCAGGAACCGGCACCTGTGAAACGCGTTGGTCCCGCCGCCCTGACTGGTCAGCTTGTCGTTAAGCGGGATGATCTGAACCGGCCCACTCGCCTGCTCGATGATGGATTGAGCGCAGATATGCCATGCCTGCGCCTCTCGGCTGTCGTAGCCGATGTAGATTGGGAGGATGGTTCGCTCCAAAAGGAAAGCCCCACCTGACTGCGGCGGGGCTTATTTTTTCGACACGCCCGCCTCCCAACAGGGAAGCGAAGCGCGACAACTCAGCGACCCGCCAACGCTAGCAGGTTTCAACGCCAATTGCAACCGTTGATCGTAGATTGTTTAGCACCATCTGGCGTGCGCGGTGCAGATGCGCGCCAACCTCATCCCGGCGCATTACCAACTGCCTGCGTATAGTCCCCGGCGCAACGCGTGCCACGTAATGCAGCCGGATTAGATTGAGGTACATCACCGGCAGCTTGAGCACCGCCCGATCAATCGCCAACATGTCCTTAGCCTGCGGCTGCGGCATCATCTCCTCCATCGTCGGATAGTGCCACTGCCGCCAAGGTGCGTCGTAGCTGCCCTCTGCCGATCCGCACGCCGACTTGAAACCGCCGCGCCTGCGTTGTGACCAGCGGCCCCAGGCGTCAAGGTCGGCATCGATTTGGGCGTGTTCGGGCGGGATTTCGGTCATGCGGGCTCTCTAGGCAGGAATTCGCTGCAAACCTGCACCGTCTCATTCAACGGCCTCCCATCCGCCCCTATCGCCCTCTGATGCTTGTACGGCGGCTGCGGATACTTCTCCGCATGCTCGACCGACTTGCGCTCAAGGAACCGGCGACAGTCGAGTTTCTGTGTACATGCGCCACCGCCACAGGTGCAGATGGGCGAGTCGGTGCGGGGGGTCCAGTAGGTCATGGAAGCAA
>JAJTHU010000054.1 GCA_021300055.1 Nitrosomonadaceae bacterium
AGACGGCGGGACGGTCGGCGCGCGTGTTGTTCGCACGCCAACAGTGGAGTTTGACGTCGGCTTTGCTGGCGCGCTCGGAGCTTCAAGCGAGGACGTCAAGGTGCGCCAAGGTATGCCCGACTTGGGTTTTCAGTTTGAGTTCGGTCCACGCGTGCGTTGGAATATTGCACGCCCGTCGACAGACTCCGTCGTACGTGTCGATCTTCCCGTAAGAGCGGTATTCGAAGCCAAAGGTGGGCTGACACATCGCGGCTACGCAGTTGAGCCAAGACTCTCTTACGCCGACCAGGATATCGGCAACGGCTTTGGCATCACCGCTAGCATCGGCGCAGTTTTCGGCGACCGCAAATTCAATGAGTACCTCTACGGCGTGCCGCGTGAATTCGCAACGCGCTCGCGCAGCGCCTATGCGGCGAAGAGCGGTTTGATCACACCACGTGCGCAAGTGTCGCTATCGCATCGCCTGACGGATGATGTGCGTTTGTTTAGTTTTGTGCGCCACGATTTCTCTGACAGCGGCGCCAACACCGATAGTCCGCTGCACATCAAGAACGGCGGTACATCGTTTGGGCTTGGGCTCGTCTGGACGCTTGGGCGCTCTAGCCAGCGCGAGCGGTAGACCACAGGCTACCGCGGGGACGGGCCAGTCCCGATTAGCCTTCACCGCTTCGGTGACGGATTTCTGGGCATCCAGCACATCACTTGCGATCGGGACGTGACCAAGCTTGTGTAACGCTAGCGCGTTCGGCACAATTCGGCCATACAAGCGGACGCTCGATGGCCAGTTGAGTCGCGCGCCCAGCCGTCGAAAGACCTAGACACTGGCCCTTGGTGAAACGCATACTAGAGAAGGGGGTCATGAACGCCACAAATTGGCGCTGCTAATGTGCTGTCGTATCTTGGTGCTAACCGCGCTGCCTAAACAGGCCTTGGTACGGCAAACTCACTGGGAGCTTGTCGGCGCAGCCGACCAGCTTCAATGTCATCGATTCACCGCTGCGCGTGACCGAGTCGATCATACTGGCTTGCACAATGGTACTGCGATGCACCTGCCAGAAGAGCTCTGGATCAAGGCTCTCGCAGAGTTCCTTGATAGTGCGTCGGATGTGGCACTCGCCGCGCTTGCTAACCACCTTGGTGTATTTCGCGTCAGCTTGAAAATAGATGACGTCTTCAGTTGGGACGAACTTGATCTGATTGCCTGCAGTAGCTTGAATCCAGCGGATGTAGTCGGGACGATGGAGATTAGTAAGGCGACGTAGCGCCTCAACGACATCCGCTGGTGGTTGCGTGACACGTTGTCGCAAGCGCGCTGTGGTGACCGCGAGGCGCTCGGCCACAATTGGCTTCACCACAAAATCTAGCGCGCCTTCTTCAAAGGCTGCAGCGGCGTAGTTAGCGTGTGCGGTGACGAACACCACGTGCGCTCGTCCTGAAACGAGGCGGGCAACTTCGAGTCCATTGAGTCCGGGTAAATGGATATCCAGAAAAACAATGTCGGGCATGCGCTCACCGATGAGCCTAACAGCCTCGATGCCGTCTTTTGCTGTGCGCGTGGTATCCAGATCAGACCATAGCGTCGCAAGGTGGGTCGTTAGGCTTTGCAGCAGAAAAGGCTCATCTTCGACGATCACAGCAGAAAACTGGGTCATTTCATTTAGCGTATAGGGATACTTGGCGTCGACTTTATGGGGATTCGAAGCGTTGCTTCGACGCCATGCGGTTGGCGATGCGTTAATTCAAGCGTCGCCTGTTTGGCGTATAGCGTGTCGAGCCTTTCGCGCAAGTTATTTAGACCCATGCCGCTCCCCAAGTTGTCGCCGAATCCAATCCCGGTGTCGTACACCTTAAGGGTTAGATCATTGCCCTCACGAATGGCTCTAACGGTGACCATCCCACCCTGCGGTAGGCGGTCGATTCCATGCTTGACGGCATTCTCGACGAGTGTCAATACACCGAGCGGAGGCACTGGAATGCTACGCAGTTCTTCAGCGACATCGATCTCAAACCTAAGTCTTGTGCCCATGCGAATCTGCATGATTTGCAAATATGAGTGAGCCCGCTCCATCTCCTGCCCCAGACGCCCTGTACCACTGCGTACCTCGGGAATTGCTGCCTTAAGGTAAGTAATAAGATGCTGTAGCATTTTCTCCGCGTCTGAAGCGGAGGTGCGCACGAGCTCCTGCACATTAGCGAGGGTGTTGTAAAGGAAGTGTGGCTCGATTTGCGCTTGCAATGCATTGAGCCTCAGCTCAACCAATTGCCGCTCTGTCTTTACTTGTCGCTCAGACTCTTCACGAATGATGTTGGAGATCAAGAACAAAGACGAAAATGCGATGGCGATAAGTAGATCTTTACCACCGCCAAACTGCGCTGGGTAAGGTGGTGAAAAAAAAAGACTAATGCCCAGTTCCGTCAGATACGACGCGGCCGATGCACTGAAAATGGCCGCGACGACCTTTCCGAGTAAGCCGAGCCCACGTGACAAATGGTTCGAGACGCTCAGCGCCAAAGCATAGACGATGAGTAGGCGACTGAGCCATGTGAACCAAACCTTGCCCGAGTCGCCTACGTACCAGACGACGATCAAAGCAAATCCAGCGAAAACCCAAGCGTACTCGGGTTTTGGCTCGAGAAAGCTAGCGCATTTTGAAATCAAGGTTCTGCGGAGCGCGTGCATCGGGGTCCTCGGGAGGAACGGTTTTGGTGGTGACTGGGACCGTCGCCGACACAACTTCGAACTTGACGTCTTCCACCCATAAATGCCCTCGATCCACCATTAGCACACCAAAGGCAATTCTTTCGGTACCGCTGGGTGCATCAAGCACAATTTCGTAACGCTTCCAGTCAGTCGATCCCTTTATGGGACGATCCATCATGTTGTCAAAACTGAGCACTTTGCCGCGCTTTCCATCAACTCTCATCCAAAGGCCCGCGGCTTGTTTCAGGTTCTCAGTCTTGATCTGGGCAGAGATGCGGACACGATTACCCTCATATTGGCTAGCAAGAAACGTCTGCATCATCGTCCCAAATCCATCAGTATCCCCACGGCCCTGCAGGTAACCCGCCGGGCCGCCAAGCCTCCCAGCTTTTTCGCTTATCCCGATGCTGTAGGACTGAGGATCGGAACCTGCCAGCATCCAGCCAGGGATACGTGGCTGCGCAGAAACGGTTAGGGCGATCAACGCCCCAAGAAGCGCTGCGAACCAAACAACTCTGTATGTCATGTTGATCTCCTTGAGTGATGACATGATCACTTTAGCGATCCACCGGTCCGGACTGGAAGCGTATTGCGACGGTTACCGGTTGGCGTGCGACAGATTCGATGAACACGAATCACGGTTCTTGACCTCAGGGATGCGCGATCAATAGGGTTCAGAGTCACAACGTTTTGCTTTGATTCCGCGGGTCAAAACATGAAATCAGGAGGCAGTCGGGAACCGCCGCTTCGGGAAAGTCGTAGGAATGCTATGGGGCAACAGTTAGCATTTGGGCCGAAGCGTTGCTACTTAACTTGCTGCGCAAGTTAGCGTTCGCCGCAAGGTAAAGGATTTCTTCGCTAAGAGGCGAAGAAATCCTTTACCTTGTCCATAAAGCTCTTCGCGCGCGGATTGTGTTTGTCGCCGTCTTTCTTGTTGATCTCTTCCAGCTCGCGCAGCAATTCTTTTTGTCGATCGGTCAGTCGTACCGGTGTTTCGATCACCACGTGACACATCAAGTCGCCAGATGAGGTCTGACGAATCGGCTTAATGCCTTTGCCGCGCAGACGGAACACTTGCCCCGATTGTGTTTCTGCGGGCACCTTGATCTTCGCGCCGCCGTCGAGCGTCGGAATTTCGATCTCGCCGCCAAGGGCTGCGACCGTAAAGCTGATCGGCATTTCGCAATGCAAGTCTGCGCCGTCTCGCTGAAAAACCGGATGGGGTTTGAGTTGCACGACGACGTAAAGGTCACCCGGTGGACCGCCGTTGACGCCTGCTTCGCCTTCGCCAGCCAAGCGGATGCGATCTCCATCATCAACGCCGGCGGGGATCTTCACCGATAGCGTTTTGTGTTTTTTCACGCGACCCGCACCGTCGCAAACACGGCAGGGGTCAGTAATGATCTTGCCCATACCATGGCAGGTTGGGCACGTCTGCTGTAGCGAAAAGAAGCCTTGCTGCATGCGCACTTGCCCGGCACCGCCGCAGGTGTGGCAGGTCTTGGCCTGTGTACCGGGCTTTGCGCCCGTTCCGTTACAGGTATCGCATTCCTCAAGCGCAGGGATGCGAATCTTGGTCTCGGTACCGCGCGCCGCTTGTTCGAGCGTGATTTCCAAGTTGTAACGCAAATCGGAGCCGCGATAGACCTGCTGACCGCCACCGCGTCCGCCGCTTCTGCCACCTGCACCGCCAAAGATCTCGCCGAAGATGTCACCGAATGCTTCGGAGAAACCACCCATCCCCTCTGCGCCAAAACCGCCGGGGCCGCCTGCGCCCATCTGTGGGTTTACACCAGCGTGACCGTAGGCGTCGTACGCGCGGCGCTTTTCGGGCTCCGAGAGGATCTCGTAGGCTTCTTTCGCCTCTTTGAATTTCTCCTCAGCTTCTTTGCTGTCGGGGTTACGGTCGGGGTGGTATTTCATGGCGAGCTTGCGGTAAGCCTTCTTGATATCGTCGTCGGACGCATCTCGATTGACGCCAAGAATGTCGTAGAAGTCGCGTTTGTTTGCCATGAGATCAAGTCAGTTAGGAGCGGACGTTGCGGCTATTAGCTAGTGTGGCGCGCCCGAATTGTGTCACCAGAATACGAACGGGAGCATATGTATGCTCCCGTCGTTTTTTGCATTGCGCTGTCGTTTAGCGCCCTTGTTACTTCTTATCTTTCACTTCGGTGAATTCGGCGTCAACGACGTTGCCCATGTCTTTTTCTTTCGCAGGAGCTTCCGCAGAGGCGCCGCCGCCTGCCGCGCCGCCAGGCGCCGCACCGGCAGCCTGCGCTTTAGCTTGCATATCAGCATACATCTTCTCGCCGAGCTTCTGCGATGCTTTGCCGAGGGCCTCGGTCTTCGCGGTGATGGCTTCTTTGTCGTTGCCCTTCAACGCTTCGTCCAAGTCCTTGATAGCAGACTCGATGGCGGACTTTTCAGATGCATCGATCTTGTCACCGTACTCCTCAAGTGACTTCTTGGTTTCATGCACCAATTGGTCACCTTGGTTACGAGCGGTCACGAGCTCAAGTGCTTTCTTGTCCTCGTCGGCATTCGCTTCCGCGTCCTTCACCATGCGTTGGATCTCTTCTTCGGTCAAACCAGAGTTCGCCTTGATGGTGATCTTGTTTTCTTTGCCGGTCGCTTTGTCTTTGGCCGAGACGTGCATGATGCCGTTCGCGTCGATGTCGAACGTCACTTCGATCTGTGGCTGACCGCGACGTGATGGTGGAATGCCTTCAAGGTTGAATTGACCGAGCGATTTATTGCCCGATGCCAATTCGCGCTCGCCCTGCAGCACGTGAATGGTCACAGCCGATTGATTGTCGTCGGCGGTCGAGAACACCTGTGAGGCTTTGGTTGGTACCGTGGTGTTCTTCTTGATCAGCTTCGTCGAAACACCGCCGAGCGTTTCAATGCCAAGCGACAGAGGCGTGACATCGAGCAGCAGTACGTCTTTCACGTCGCCCTTCAACACGCCACCTTGAATGGCTGCGCCGACCGCAACCGCTTCGTCAGGGTTCACGTCCTTACGTGGCTCTTTGCCGAAGATTTCCTTCACCTTCTCTTGGACTTTCGGCATGCGCGTCTGACCACCGACGAGAATCACATCGGAGATTTCAGAGACCTTCACGCCAGCGTCCTTGATCGCGACGCGGCAAGGCTCGATGGTGCGCTCAATCAGGTCATCAACCAGCGCTTCAAACTTGGCGCGGGTGATCTTAACCAACAAGTGCTTCGGGCCGGTTGCATCTGCTGTGACGTATGGCAGATTGACTTCGGTTTGCTGCGATGACGAAAGCTCGATCTTGGCTTTTTCAGCGGCTTCCTTGAGGCGCTGCAACGCCAGCACATCTTTCTTGAGATCGATGCCTTGCTCTTTCTTGAACTCATCGCACAGATAGTCCATCAAGCGCTGGTCGAAGTCTTCACCACCGAGGAACGTATCGCCGTTGGTGGAGAGCACTTCGAACTGATGTTCGCCATCAACCGAGGCGATTTCGATAATGGAAACGTCGAATGTACCGCCGCCCAAGTCGTAGACAGCAATCTTGCGATCGCCTTCCTTCTTGTCCATGCCGAACGCCAACGCCGCCGCAGTCGGCTCGTTGATGATGCGCTTCACTTCCAAGCCCGCAATGCGGCCTGCGTCTTTGGTGGCCTGACGCTGCGAGTCATTGAAGTAAGCAGGCACCGTGATCACCGCTTCGGTGACTTCTTCACCAAGGTAATCCTCGGCGGTTTTCTTCATCTTGCGCAGCACTTCCGAAGAGACTTGGGGTGGCGCAATGTTCTTGCCGCGCACCGATACCCATGCGTCGCCGTTGTCGTTCTTGACGATGGCGTAGGGCATCAAGTCGATGTCCTTCTGTACTTCTTTTTCTTCGAAGCGACGGCCGATCAAGCGCTTTACCGCGAAGAGTGTGTTTTTTGGGTTGGTGACGGCTTGGCGTTTGGCTGATGCGCCGACCAAGATCTCGCCGTCTTCCTGATAGGCGACGATTGATGGCGTCGTGCGCGCGCCTTCGGCGTTTTCAATGACCTTGGGTTGGCCGGCTTCCATGATGGCGACGCAGCTGTTGGTCGTCCCCAAGTCAATTCCAATAATTTTTCCCATGATTGTTCCCTCTTAATTTATGCGGCGCTTCGCTCGCGCTGAGTGTGTTGCAAAGCCGCTCGGACATCCTCATTACGCAATACGGTAACTCCGGTGTCCTCGCGTCTTTGCGCCTACTCCGCGCTTTGCTCAGGCGCCTATGCGTGTATCAAAGATCGAAAAAACTTGATGCTTGAAAGGTGGAGTTATCCACAGGCTTTTCAAGCAGAGAATTTGTTTGCGGCCGAACTTAGCCTTTGGCTTTGGCCACCGTGACGAGCGCGGGGCGCAATACGCGCTCATGCAGCGTGTACCCCTTTTGCATGACGCTCACCACCGTATTGGCTTCCTGCTCGGAATCGACGGTCGCGATGGCTTGGTGCTTGGTCGGGTCGAACTTCTGGCCGACTGGATCGAGTTCGACGATCGAAAACTTCTCCAAAACCGATGCAAGCTGGCGCGCGGTGAGTTCCACACCTTGCTTGTAGGATCCCATCGACGGGTTCTCCACCCTGAGGGCAGCGTCCATGCTGTCCTTTACGGCGAGGAGGGCGTCAGCCATTTTTTCGACGCCAAACTTCTGTGCCTTGAGCACGTCCTCAGCCGCGCGGCGGCGGATGTTCTCGGTCTCGGCTTTGGCGCGCAGCCACTCGTCCTTGGCGCTCGCCGCAGCCGCCTCTGCTTCCGCGAGCTTGATCGCGAGATCCGCCGTCGGGTCCTTAGGGGTGGTCTTCTGGTCAGTCGACTCTGCCGCGCTGGTCGGCGGCGTCGTTGAATCCGTTGGGGTTTGATCTGCTCCCATACTCCCGCAATCCCTTGTAATTTGTCTTAAAAATCAAAACCTTGCGGGTAGCTTGGGGCGCTAGGCGGGTTTTCAAGTGCGTAGTGCTGGGGATTGGCTATTTTTTTCGAGGCTCCGCGACCACCCAATTGATGAGCAGGG
>JAJTHU010000135.1 GCA_021300055.1 Nitrosomonadaceae bacterium
ATCGTACCCACCGCTATCCTCAAACGTGATGGTTTGGCACTTGCTGGCCCGCGCACCGAGCAAGACGTGCTCGCCGATCTGCGCCGCATCGCCGACAAGAACAAAGTCTTCAAGTCATTCATCGGTCAGGGCTACTACGGCACGCACACGCCTGGCGTCATCTTGCGCAATATCCTAGAGAACCCCGCTTGGTATACGGCCTATACGCCTTACCAACCGGAGATTTCGCAGGGGCGCCTAGAAGCCTTGCTGAATTTCCAGACCATGGTGTGTGATCTCACCGGCATGGAAATCTCTAACGCGTCGTTGCTCGATGAAGCCACCGCAGCGGCCGAAGCGATGACGCTTGCCAAGCGCTCCGCAAGATCCAAGTCCAACACGCTCATTGTTGCGGGTGATTGCCATCCGCAGACCATCGCGTTGATTCAAACGCGCGCTGAGCCGCTCGGCTTGGAGGTTAAGGTTGGCTTTGCACCGAAGCTGATGGAAGAGGGCGACTACTTCGGGGTGGTGGTGCAGTACCCATCGACGTCGGGCCAGATTCACGACATGGCACCGTACGCCGAGATGGCGCACGACAAAGGCGCGCTGTTTATCGCTTGTGCGGATTTGCTCGCGCTTTCGCTGTTGAAGCCGCCAGGTGAGTGGGGCGCAGACATTGTGGTGGGTTCGTCACAACGCTTCGGTGTGCCGTTTGGTTTTGGTGGCCCGCATGCGGCCTTCTTGGCGTGTAAGGATGCATTCAAGCGTTCGATGCCCGGTCGCTTGGTTGGCGTGTCGGTGGATGCGCACGGCAATCGCGCGTTGCGCCTAGCGATGCAAACGCGCGAGCAACACATCCGCCGCGAAAAGGCGACCTCGAACATCTGCACCGCGCAAGTGCTGCTCGCGGTGATTGCGAGCATGTACGCCGTTTATCACGGCCCGAGAGGCCTCACCGATATCGCTCGCCGCGTGCACACGCTGGCGGCCACCTTCGCCGCAGGTGTGAAGCAACTCGGGTTCGAGATTGCTGCGTCCCATCTATTCGATACGGTTGCAGTCCAAGTAGCGGACAAGCGTGCTGCGATTCTCGCCGCTGCACAAGCACAGCAACTCAACCTGCGCGACTTCGTGGCGTACCCGGTAGTCGGTGTGTCGTTCGACGAAACGCATGGCGCGGCGGACGTTGACGCGCTGCTCGCCATCTTCGCCGCTGCGGCAGGCAAGCCCGCCCCCAAGTTTGCTGACATCAGGGCCGACGCGATGATTCCGGCACCCTTGCAGCGCACGTCCGCATTCATGACGCATCCGGTATTCAACAGCCACCACTCCGAAACCGAAATGCTGCGCTACATCCGCAGCTTGTCGGACAAAGACTTGGCGCTCGATCGCACCATGATCCCGCTGGGCTCATGCACCATGAAGTTGAACGCGACGACCGAGATGATTCCGGTCACATGGCCCGGCTTTAACGGCATGCATCCGTTCGCACCTGTCGACCAAACAGAGGGCTACCAAGAGCTCACGAGCACCTTGGAAAAGTGGCTTGCCGAAATTACCGGATACGACGCCGTGTCATTGCAACCCAACTCGGGCGCGCAGGGTGAGTACGCTGGTTTGCTGGCGATTCGCGCCTATCACCGCTCACGCGGCGAAGGTCATCGCGATGTGTGCTTGATCCCAAGCTCGGCGCACGGCACCAACCCCGCGTCGGCGCAGATGGTGGGCATGGAAGTGGTCGTCACGGCGTGTGACGACAAGGGCAACGTCGACGTGGCAGACCTCACCGCCAAAGCCGAGCAATACAAAAATCGCCTCGCCGCGTTGATGGTGACGTACCCATCCACGCACGGCGTGTTTGAGGATGCCATCCGTGAAATCTGCGACATCATCCACGCGCGTGGTGGTCAGGTCTATATGGACGGCGCAAACCTCAACGCACTCGTTGGCGTGGCGCAGCCGGGCAAGTTTGGTTCGGACGTGTCGCACTTGAACTTGCACAAGACCTTCTGCATCCCGCACGGTGGTGGTGGGCCAGGCGTGGGGCCCATCGGCGTGCGTGCGCATCTCGCGCCGTTCTTGCCGGGGCATCCGATGAAATCCGACAATGCAGTTGGCCCCGTGTCGGCGGCACCATTCGGGTCGGCGTCGATCCTGCCAATTTCGTGGGCTTACATCGCCATGATGGGCGCATCCGGTTTGCGTCGTGCAACGCAAGTAGCCATCCTCAACGCAAACTACGTCGCGAAGCGTTTGGCCGCGCATTACCCGGTGCTGTACTCAGGCAACGAAGGCTTGGTGGCGCATGAGTGCATCCTCGATATTCGTCCGCTCAAGGAAACCACCGGCATCAGCAACGAAGACATTGCCAAGCGCTTGATCGATTTCGGTTTCCACGCGCCGACGATGAGCTTCCCCGTGGCAGGCACCTTGATGATCGAACCAACCGAGTCCGAGTCCAAGTTTGAACTCGATCGTTTCTGTGACGCGATGATTCAGATCCGTCAGGAAATTCGCGCCATCGAAGAGGGTAAGATCGACCGCGAAGACAACATGCTCAAGAATGCGCCGCACACCGCGCAGATGTTGCTTGCCGACAACTGGGTCCACGACTACACACCTGAAGCGGCAGCGTATCCGCTCGCTAGCCTGAAGGCCAACAAGTATTGGGTGCCCGTGGGTCGAGTGGACAACGTGTACGGCGACCGCAACCTCGTGTGCTCGTGCCCGCCGATGGAGGCGTACGCCAGCGAAGCGGTTACGTCGTGATGCTGCGAGGTTCTAGCGTTGGCACATCGTCTTTTGACGCGTCCGCCGATGATCTCGGTAGAGCTCACGCCTCGAAACACGTAGCCCTAGCACTCCGTAACGTGCGGGCTGTGCCAAATCACCGCCGTCGCGTTTGCATGCCTTGTGTTGCCGTCCGACGCGTCAGGTTGTGCAGCTCAAGATCGCCGCCCGCGAATGATGTTGAGCAGCACCGAGATAATGGCAATGACAAGAAGGATGTGGATCAGTCCACCCGCCGTGTATGAGGTTGCGAGTCCGAGCACCCAGAGAACAATCAGTACGACTGCGATGGTATAGAGCATGGTTGTTTCCTTTAGTTGCCGAACGTGGCTGAATGGGGTGGGTAGCACCAGGAAAGCCGCCCACTCACAGTCGGCCCTCCTGATGCGACCCGATTGCTCGGTGCTACATGTCTCTGCGGACGCAGATGGCTAACGACTTGCTCTCCAAGATCGATGTGCGCCAATTGGACGCAACTTGACCAAGCATCACACTGGCCAATCACTTCTTGACCTGCAACTTGTTGAGCACTTTTTCGACACCGGGAGTTGCGGCGGCAACACTGACCGCGCGATCAATTTGTGCTTTGCTATCCGTAAACCCCGACAGTTGAACCGTTGCCTTGCTTGTCACAACGGCAATGTCAGTGCTGGAAATGAGGGAATCGGCGAGTAGTGCTGATTTCACGCGTGTCGTGATGACGCTGTCGTCGACGGTATTCCCAGCGGTCACGTTGCCGACTTTCACTGCCATGCTGTTTTCGACGCTCTTTGCGCCTGTAACTCCCCGCGCAATGCTTACCGCTTGGTCGATCAGCGTCTGTGATTCAACGAAGCCACTTAACTGCACCACGCCTTTTCTGGTCTCGACTTGAATGTCGAACCCCTTCAGGGCTTGATCCTCGAGCAGCGCCGTCTTCACCTTCGTGGTCACGACAGTGTCGTCAATGTCCGTGCCAACGGTGGTTGTGGCGGCGGGTGTCGTCATGACAGAGGTCGGCGCTTTGTTGCATCCGGTGAGCAGTAGCCCGGCCAGTAGTGCACTGACAAGAACCTTCGCTGCTGCGGAACTGTCGCGCCGAGGGCCAATCTGCGCCCCACTGGTTGCGCGCTGGGCGACGGTTCTGCTGGTGTATGTTTTTGTATGTACGTGTTGATTTCAGCCTGATTCGCTGCCACTGGGGGTGCGGCGTTTTTCTTGGACTAGTTAGATTGTAAGGCCGAGGCTTTCTCGGTACTGAACGGGGCTGCGAGCACCCAAAGACATCTTGATGCGCTTTTCGTTGTACCAGCGGATGTAAGCGTCCACGGTTTCCATAA
>JAJTHU010000073.1 GCA_021300055.1 Nitrosomonadaceae bacterium
GAGCGACACGTGTCGCGCAAGCCCATCGATCATATGCTGCGGCGCGAAATAACGTCAAACCTCGTGAGGCCTCTTTGATCTACGACTCAACGCGTAGACTCGCTCATAAATTGTTGATTTGACATATCATTTCGTCCTCGCCCTGCAAGTAATGAGGCTTTTTCTTCTGCGGCGATAGATCCGTTGCAAGTCACTCGATCAGGATGACCGATGCTCAAGAAGAAAGTCAGAATCAATGACGTTGGCGTACGCGACGGGTTTCAGATCGAGAAGAACATCATTCCGACTGAGACCAAAATCGCACTCATTGACCAGCTCACCGCGACCGGGTTGGCCCTTGTCGAAGCCACCTCCTTCGTCCATCCCAAGTTCGTGCCCAACATGGCGGACGCCGAAATCGTGTTGCGCGAGATTCAGCGTCGACCCGGGGTGACGATTAGTGCGATCACGCCCAACATTCGCGGGATGGAGCGCGCCATAGCGTGCCACACCAGTGGCGGACGGATCGACGAAATGAACCTGTTCATGTCTGCATCTGAAACGCACAACCGTGCGAACGTCAAACGCAGCACAGACGAGTCGCTTGCAGATTTCAAGATCATGGTTCCGATGGCAGAGTCGGTCGGAATCCGCTTGAACGGCTGTGTTTCTACTTCGTTTGGCTGTCCTTTTGAAGGCGCAGTCGATGAAGGCCGGGTGATGGCATTCGCTGAAAAGTTGCTCGAGCTTGGCTTTGACGGGCTGACCTTTGCGGACACCACCGGGATGGCCAATCCGGCGCAAGTTGAGCGGATGATGACCAATGCGCGGGTGCGTTTTCCATCCGCTGACATCACGCTACACTTTCACAACACTCGCGGCATGGGCCTCGCCAATGTGTTGGCCGGGATTCGTGCCGGGATTGACAGCTACGATGCGTCTTTGGCGGGCCTCGGTGGCTGCCCTTTCGCGCCCGGCGCAACCGGCAATATTTGCACTGAAGACCTCGTCAACATGCTTGAGGATATGGGCATCGACACCGGCGTGAATCTTGATCTACTACTTGCCGCAGCCGTCAAGATTCCTGGGATCGTCGGCCACGACGTACCCGGACAGGTCATGAAAGCAGGGCGGACCATGCACTTACACCCGGTCCCAGAGAAGCTATATGAGGCGTGAGACGTTATCGTGCGCGTATTTTTGCTGAAACGCCGTTTGGGTACACCTAGTTTGCCGAGGGGCTGCGCGCGCGTTCTGCGCCTGCAGCTAATCTCGTCAGGCAAGCGCAGTCCAGACATCCGATGAGCAAACTGCTCGACGCTCTCAAGCGGGCCGAGCACTTGCGCAAAGAGCGCCAAGCGCAGGATCGCACGACGGCCAGCGGGCCCGGAAGCGGGGCGGCGCATACTGACCCAGAGATTGAAGCGCTGAGACAAAGGCTCGACGAGCTCGAAGCATCGCGCAAGCTCGGCAATAGTGGAACGAACGACGAACAACCAGCTCGCGCAGCAGATTTCGCCGCCGAGCTCGCGGCACTTGAAAGCCGCGTCGCAGAGCTCTCAATTCTCAAAACAGCTGAAGCGGCTGCACGTAACGATGCGCTAGAAGCGAAGCGGCGTGAATTCGACTCCAATCGCGAGGCCCTTGAGAAGCGAGTAGCGCTGCTCGAGGCCGAGCTCGCGACGGCCCAAGCAGCTCAGGCGGCAGAGACGACTCGAGCGACAGATCGCGCGGCAATCGAGCGATCGAACCTAGAGACCAAGTTGGCTTCACTTGAGGAAGAACTCGAACAAGCTCAACAAGCAGCTGAGGAATCGGCGCGACGTGCCGCTGCCGCTCAAGCCACTCATACCAACGACCTCGAAAAGCGCACCGACGCTCTCGCAGCACAGATAGACGAAGTAAACCAAGCGCGCCTGCGTGTCGAAGCAGAAATCGTGCGAGCTGAATCCGACTTCCACGCACGCCTTTCCTACGCCGAGCAACAACTTCGTGACGCGGAGCAAAGCGCCGAGGCTGCGCTAAAGGAGAAACAACTCGCACTTAGCGCACTCGAGTCTGGCGTTGCCGCGCGGTTCGCCGCGGTTGAAAGCGCCAATTTGCGTTTACGCACACGGGCAGAACTAGATGCACAAGCAGCGCAGGCAGCGCGTGCTCGGCTTGCCGCAGAGGACCGGCTACGTTCAAGAGAAAACAGTCGTGCTAGAGAAGACACAGCCGAAACATCGTCGCCGCCCATACTCCGCCCCGAATCCAGGACCGGCACATACAACCCTCTACTCGATACAACAGTATCGAACAAACCCACGTCGCGGAGGGCGCTGTCGGTCGTTCTGGTGTGTGCTTCGATGCTGGCTATCGGGTTTTGGATTGCCGACTACACGTTACGAAAACCCGCCGAGTCAGTTGTCTCGGGCCCACGCGGTTCGTCCACCATGACGCGGGTGCAAGAAATCAACAAGGCAACACCGCAAAAATTCGAGCCCGTCACGCTGAAGCTGGACCGGCAGTTGCGCCGCCCCCTACGCTGAATGCGTGACGCGATTTACTGATCTTCCGTCAGACTGTCGGCGTCTAGTCCAAGCTCCGCAATCTTGCGCGTGAGCGTATTGCGGCCAATGCCCAACATCGCCGCCGCCTCCATGCGTCGGCCGCCGGTGTGCGCCAGCGCGCGCTCAATGAGTCTTGCCTCAAACTCCCTCGTAAGGCGAGTGTGAATGTCCTGCTCTCCTCGCACCAACATCGAGGTAACCGTTTGCTCTAGCGCCCGTTGCCAGTCGCTTGTTGTCGCCAGTCTTTCGCCTGTCAGGCGCACATCAGGTGGAAGGTCACCCACATCGACCTCTCGGCCCGGCGCCATGACGGTTATCCAATGACAGATGTTTTCCAACTGGCGGACATTACCCGGAAGAGGCAGAGCGGACAGGTGTGCAATCGCGTTTTGCGTGAGGCGCTTGGCCTCGACGCCCAATTCCTTGGCACTCTTTGCGAGGAAGTGATTCGTGAGTAGGGGGATGTCTTCACGTCGTTCGCGCAAGCTCGGTAGGCGCAGCCGAATCACGTTGAGTCGGTGAAACAGATCCTCTCGAAAAAGGCCCTGTGCGACGCGAGATTCAAGATCTTGGTGCGTGGCTGCTATCACGCGCACATTTGCGCTTTGCGGCGTGTGGCCACCAACACGGTAAAACTGCCCGTCGGATAGCACGCGTAACAAGCGCGTTTGCAAATCCGCAGGCATGTCACCGATCTCATCTAGGAAGAGCGTACCGCCTTCGGCTTGCTCGAATCGTCCCCGCCGCATCATCGCCGCGCCGGTAAACGCGCCGCGTTCGTGCCCGAACAGCTCACTTTCCAGCAAATCTTTTGGAATGGCTGCCGTATTGAGCGCGATGAAAGGTTTGCTCGCTCGTGGACTGTGGCGATGGAGTGCGCGTGCAACGAGTTCTTTTCCGGTACCCGAATCACCTGTAATCAAGACCGTTGCCTGGGACTGAGAGAGCCGGCCGACCGCCCGAAAGACCTCTTGCATAGAAGCAGCCGAGCCAAGAATTTCTGGCGTCGTAGCGGTCTCGTCTGTCGATGCTTCAGGGCCAGCGAATCGCGACTCCTCCATGGCGCGACGAATCAGCTCAACCGCATGATCGACATCAAACGGCTTCGGCAAATACTCGAATGCGCCGCCTTGGAATGCGGCGACCGCGCTCTCAAGGTCTGAGTACGCTGTCATGATGATGACTGGGGTGGTCGGTCGCTTGGCTTTCAGCGTTTGCATAAAGTCGATACCGGAGGCACCAGGCATCCTGATATCGCTGATGACGACTTGTGGCGGCTCGGTTTCTAGAGAGCACAAGCTATCGTCTGCGGCTGCGAACGACTTGAAGTAAATGCCCTCGCGGGTTAGGGCCTTTTCGATCACCCATCGGATGGATTTGTCGTCATCAATAATCCAAACGGGCCGCATATTTTTTTCCCTATTTTCCATTTCGATGATGCTACCCAGCCTGTCGATTGCGCACAGGAAGGGTGATCAGAAACTTTGTGTCGCCTGGAGCGCTCTCAAACTCGATTACGCCGCCATGCTGATTGATGAAGTTTTGTGCAATAGATAGGCCGACGCCGATCCCGCCTTCACGCCCCGAGACCAAGGGGTTAAACAAGCTTTCCCGCAGATGAGCGGGCACACCTGGACCTTTATCGCAGATGCGGATCTCAAGAGCGAGCTTGTGGCGCTCTCGCGCAATTGTGACCTGGCGCGCAATCCGCGTTTGAATGGCAACTTCGCCGATGCCGCCGATCGCTTGTGCGGCGTTTCGCATCACGTTCAGAAAGGCCTGAACCAACTGCTCTCGGTCTGCTTCGATGTCGGGGAGGCTAATGTCGTAGTCGCGCTGGATGAGCAACTGCTCGGAGAACTCCAGCTGAAGCACATTGCGCACGTACTCGAGTATTTCATGCACATTGATGCGCTCAATCTTCGGTAGGCGTTGCGGCGTGAGCAAGCGGTCAAGCAATTTCTGCAGCCTGTCTGCTTCGGACACGATGACTTGTGTGTATTCGGTGAGCGCTTCGTTTTCTAGCTCTTGCCCCAGCAACTGCGCGGCGCCGCGAATGCCCCCAAGTGGGTTCTTGATTTCGTGAGCGAGGTTTCTCAACAACTCGCGATTGCGTTTCTGCTCCTCCAACAGCCGCTCTTCGCGAGCGATGCGAAGCTGTTGGTCTAGTGCCTGAAACTCGAGAACTACGTTTCCTGATTCCGTCGGCGTCGCCACCATCGAGCATTGCAGAACGGTCCGATTAGGTAATGCGACTGAAATGCTCGATCCTGAAAAGCCAGTCTGCTCGGAGAAAACATGTTCCAGCACATCGTGTACATCTCGGTCAGCGTCGGTCAAGACGCGCGTCAGCATAGTCCCTTTGGCGTTCTTCCTGCTGAATGCGAACAGGTTTTCGGCTGCCGTGTTGGCGTGCATGATTCGGCGGTCTTTATCGACAATCAAAATCGCCGTACTCAGTAAATCGAGTCCGGCAAACTGATGGGCAGTCGTAGTAGAGGGGAATGGTTCGGGGGAATTCACTGCTTTGCTCTCATTAGCGATAGCAATTTCCTTGCCATACTGACGACGCAAGGGCTGCACCTCGTACAGCGTCGCAACATTACCCGATTGCAGTCGAACAGGCACCAACTTGGTGCCCAGACCCGTACTATGCATGCGGCCGCCTTGGAGGCGCCAAAAAAAACGCCGAAGGCTCGTCACCTTCGGCGTTCAAGTTCGATCGGACAACCCAATCGAAAGGAGCGTAACTTTGGCTACCTTTGCACAGCTACCGAGCGTGTTGCCACGACCTTTGCGACCGGCGTCTTGCTCTGCGCGGGCAGCAAGGCGCGAAGTTCAGCGACGTTCGCCTCATGCATGGCAATCACATCTTGTAGATCTCTGATGCGCGCGAAGTGTCTCTCCACTAGCGACTTGGCGATGATCGTGTCCTGATCTAACTGCTTGTCGCTCGCGCGGGTGTTCGCTAAATCTGTCGTTAGTGCGGCACGCAGCGAGCGCATTGCTGGGCTTTTGGCCTGTTCCCGCTGAAGCTCGAGGCGCGCGTCAGACAACATCTGCGTTTCGGCCTCGATCTCCCCTTCAATAATGCGGCGACGCACCTCATCACGCCGCTGACGCACGAGTGCTGCTGTTGGCAATGTCGAAGCCGCGCTTGCCGCACCGGGGGTCTCCGGACGCGAGGCTGAGATCAGCTTTGCGACTTCTTTCGCGGCATCGGTGAGCATCGGCGCGCCCGCGCTTTGGGTAGGGCCTAGCTCCGCTTTTTGCGCTTGTTCAAATGAGGGCACCGGTGCTTTTTCATCCCTCGTTTGCGCAGCGCTTGGGAGTTCGGTAGATAGCGCGTTTGTCGCGCTGCTGCGCGTTGAGGTCAATGGCGCATTCGAGGCCGCGGCGGTTGGCGAAGACCTGACAACAGTAATGGGTTGCAGCTTGATTTGCGCCGCGCCGCGAACTGGTGCATTGGTATACGTGACGCGACCTTGTTCATCAACGTGCTTGTACACGGTCGTCCCGCCGCTTGTTTGCGCGCACACCATCGTCACGCTCTGAAGGAGCGCGATAAATAGCAATGCATTTCGCTGATGAAACGTGCAAACCAAGGGAGTGCTCTGCAATGGAAAATTGGCCGCGCGGGTTGCGTAGCCAGATGCCCAAAAGTTTGCGGTGCTGGGGACTGCATTTCAATCCAATGGGTAGCGAAATTCTGACCCCGCACCACTATAGGTTGAGCTTGAGGCATGTTTTGCGTATTGCGTCCGAAAAGAGTGTGTACTCACACCCAAAAACTCCCAAAAGAAAGGGCCTCAACTTGCGCCGAGGCCCTTCGGTTCAACGCGTGAAGAACGCGTCTTTGGACGTCAGGCGGAGTAGTACATGTCGTATTCCAACGGATGCGTCGTCATTCTGAAGCGCGTGACATCGGCCATCTTCAGATCAATGTACGCATCGATCATCTCGTTGCTGAATACGCCGCCGCGAGTAAGGAACTCGCGATCCTTGTCCAGCGCCTCAAGCGCTTGATCGAGCGAGTGACATACCGTTGGGATCTTTGCATCCTCTTCCGGTGGCAAGTCATACAGATTCTTGTCCGCTGGGTCGCCCGGATGGATCTTGTTCTGAACGCCGTCCAATCCCGCCATCATCATGGCCGCAAATGCGAGGTATGGATTCGATAGAGGATCGGGGAAGCGCACTTCGATACGGCGCGCCTTGTCAGACTGCACGTAGGGGACGCGGATCGAGGCAGAGCGGTTGCGTGCTGAATAAGCGAGTTTCACTGGCGCTTCGAATCCAGGCACGAGGCGTTTGTACGAGTTGGTTGTTGAGTTGGTGATGGCGTTGAGTGCGCGTGCGTGCTTGATGATGCCGCCGATGTAGTACAGCGCGAACTCGGAGAGCCCTGCGTATCCATTGCCCGCGAACAGATTCTTGCCATCTTTCCATACCGATTGATGGACGTGCATACCGGAACCGTTGTCGCCAACGATTGGCTTCGGCATGAACGTCGCTGTCTTGCCGTAGCTATGCGCAACATTCATGACAGCGTATTTCAAGCGTTGCAGCCAATCCGCGCGTTGAACCAACGGGGCGAACTTGGTGCCAATCTCGCATTGTCCAGCGTTGGCAACTTCGTGATGGTGGACTTCAACCTCAACGCCCATGTCTTCCAGTGCAATGCACATCGCTGAGCGAATGTCCTGCAGTTGATCGACGGGGGGAACGGGGAAGTAGCCACCCTTGACCGGCGGGCGGTGACCCAAGTTGCCGCCCTCGAACTTCTCAGCGGTAGACCATGCGGCCTCTTCGGAAAACACTTTGCAGTAGCTGCCCGACATGTCGACAGACCACTCTGCCGCGTCGAAGATGAAGAACTCGGGCTCAGGTCCAAAGTACGCAACGTCGCCGATGCCGCTCGACTTCAGGTAGGCTTCGGCGCGCTTGGCCAATGAGCGCGGATCTCTGTCGTAGCCTTTGCCAGTGGACGGCTCAATGACATCGCATGTCAGCACAAGCGTGGGTTCGTCAAAAAATGGATCAACGTAAGCCGAGGTCGCATCAGGCATCAAAATCATGTCTGATGCTTCAATGCCCTTCCAGCCGGCGATCGATGAACCGTCAAACGCGTGACCCTCGGTGAATTTGTCCTCACCAAATGCCTTGATGGGTACCGATACGTGTTGCTCTTTGCCTTTGGTGTCGGTAAACCGGAAATCGACGAATTTGAGATCGTTTTCCTTCACCATCTTCATTACGTTTGCGACAGACATCACCATCTCCTAGATAAGTTGGTCAATCAATTGAAACTCTTTTCAGCGGACTGCTTACGCATCTTCCATACTCACCGCAAAATAGCAGAGTTCTGCTTCTTGGGGCAATCGTGTCCTGATCAGCACAAAACATGCCATCCGATTGAATACCGCAACTTATTGATTTTTTTCGTGTTTAACCTACCCTACGCACCGGAACGCACTATATTGGTGCGACATTTATGGATTCGCACCTTTGTTGGTCGCGGCGCAGGCGCTGAGCCGTAATGCCGACGCTCGATATCCCACGTTACGCGGTGCTTGGCAATCCGATTGCGCACTCGCGCTCGCCTGAGATTCACCAGGCGTTTGCCAAACAGTTTGGTCGACGCATTGATTACTCGCGCCGGCTGGTACCAATGCAGGGATTTGCTGCTGTGATCGCAGAGATGCGAGGCGAACACTTTGCTGGTGCAAACGTGACGGTACCCTTCAAGGAGGATGCGATTTCCGTCGCAGCCCGTGTCAGTGAGCGCGCGCGGCATGCGGGTGCTGCCAACACGCTGACATTTCGTGAAGATGGAACGATCGACGCGGACAACACCGACGGCGCGGGGCTGATCAAGGACCTGACCATCAACCTTGGCCGCGCACTTGAGGGCGCATCAATACTCTTGGTCGGGGCGGGCGGTGCCGCGCGCGGTGTGGTCCTCCCACTCGCTGCATCACGGCCTGCCCGCTTGATTGTTTGTAACCGGTCACCAGAAAAAGCGGCGGCGCTTGTCGCATTGTTGCGCGAGCGCGGTGGGCCGGGCATCGACAGAATCGAGTGCGCGGTCCGCCCACTCGATTCGAATTCGCTTAGGGAGCTCGGCGAGTTCGACTTGGTTATCAACTCGACCTCAGCGAGCCTCGGTGGTGACGCTCTTGACCTCCCGGTCTCGTGTTTTTCGAAGCGCACGCTCGCCTACGACATGGTTTACGGCAACGGGATCACTCCTTTCCTAGGCGCAGCCCGAGCGGCCGGCGCGGCAGTCGCCGATGGCCTCGGCATGCTCGTCGAACAGGCGGCAGAGTCGTTCTCAGTTTGGCATGCACTCCGACCCGATACCGCCCCGGTCATTACGACTTTACGGGCGAGCCTTCCGCCGCTCTAGTCCGCGATGATCAAGAGACTCCTCAAGTGGTTTCTAATCTCTCTGACGCTCGTCGCAGCCCTCGTCGTTTGCGCGCAGCTGTATTTTTTTTCGATGCTCGTCTGGTGGCGTAGCCACGACCCGCAGACCACCGCGTTCATGGATTCTCGGTATGACGCACTGCAGGAGAAACGCCCGGGCGCGAAGCTCAAGCACCAGTGGGTCCCCTATAGCAAGATTTCGAACAATCTAAAGCGCGCGGTGCTGGCTGCCGAGGATGACAAGTTCATCGACCACGAGGGCTTTGACTGGGAAGGCATCCAAAAAGCGCTCCAAAAGAACGAACGGCGCGGCAGAGTTGTTGCCGGCGGGTCGACAATATCTCAGCAACTATCAAAAAATCTATTTCTGTCGGGTGAGCGCTCCATGGTGCGGAAAGGGCAAGAGGCCGCGATCACCGTCATGATGGAATTGGTGATGGACAAGCGCCGCATTCTAGAGATCTATCTGAACGTCATTGAGTGGGGCGAGGGTGTTTTCGGTGCCGAAGCTGCAGCACGTCACTATTTCGGCGTCAGCGCGGCGCAGCTTTCACCAGAGCAAGCTGCGCGACTCGCCGCGATGATTCCGCGACCGCGTTACTTTGATCGGAATCGTGGTTCACCGTATCTGGTACGTCAGACGGAAAGCCTCTTGGCCCGGATGCCTCATGCGCAGGTGCCGTAACCCATCCGTCTGCCGGTTCTTGCAAGGAGGCTCGCCGGTCTCTACAAACAAAGTGACACAATCTAAGCTGAGGTTTGCCCGTGGAGAATTGGTTATGGCTGATTTACGGTCCGGCGCAGTTAATCGAGCGCTCGCCTACAACAGGCTTCGCAATAGGCGCTCTCGCACTTGTTGCGCAAGCTGTCCGGTCTACCGTTCGAGGCGACCGTGTATCGCGCGAGTGGCTCCGCTACCCGCTAGTGCTTTGCGGGCTGCTCTGGCTTTTATTTAGCCTGTACGAACTTCAAATGATTGCCGTCGGGTTAGGGCTTGCCACGACACGGCTCCGACTCGATCTCATCGTACTGACGCCCATCCTTTATGGCGTAAGCGTCTTCGGGATCATGTCGCTGCTTGGGATCGGAGGCGGTAGCACGCCTACCCGCGTGGACGACGGTCGAGCAGCCGATGACCCAGCGGAAGTCAACTCATCCACCGACGACAAAGATGTGCGGTGACGAAACTAACGAGTGGGACGTTCCCGACGCTGTTTCGCAGGAATGCGCGGGCGGGAAGTTGATCGCCGAAATAGTTGCGATAGGCACATGCGGACTAGCTCTGAGTCGATCCGGGGGTCAGGCGCGTCGCGCTACCTAACATCGAAGGATAAACACCCAACCCGGTCGGGCACAATCACATGGTGACTTATGCCCGGCCGGATTGAGACGGATCGAAGCGCAAACCTGTTCAGCCCATCGGCTTGATGAGCGGCGTGATGACCGGGGTCACCATCGGCGCAGGTTTTGCTGCTGGAGCGGCCTTTTTAGGAGCCGCTTTTTTCGCAGCAGGCTTCTTAGCGGGCTTACTTACTTTTTTTTTTGCGGCTGGCTTCTTCTTGGCCGCAGGCTTCTTCTTAGCAACTTTCTTTGCAGCTTTTTTCGCAGCTGGCTTCTTCTTAGCTGCTGGCTTCTTTGCTGCCTTCTTCGCTGCTGGCTTCTTCTTTGCTGCCGGCTTCTTCGCTACTTTCTTAGCAGCGGGTTTCTTAGCCGCTTTTTTAGCTGCCGGCTTTTTCTTGGCTGTTGCCATGATCAACTCCTTTCGATGGTTGGACCGAATTGCTTGTTAGGATCAAGCCGTGAAAGCACTTGATCACCAAGACATCAGTTCAGACGAACGATTGAGTTTGGCAGTTGCCGGAAATGCTAGAGACGGCGAAACAACCTCACTCCACTCGCGGTTGTTTGCCTACAAGAAACCAAATGCGAGGAACTTGAACCATTCACCGCGAGCACTTGGTGACCGGATTCTATGGAAGAATTTTTTTGAACACCAGAAATTAGTGATGTCAAGACACTAAATCGGTGTGTTATTTGTATTCAAGCATCGCCAAATGGTGTTGTGTCGATACCAAATACAATTGGCGTGTTTCGCGCGCTCAAAGTTTAAGCGGCGCGCGCATGTGATTAGGCTTCGTCAATCGCCTGTTCGCCTGCGAAGAGTTCTTCAATCGTCTCGCGCGCGCGCACCAACTTTGCTGTCGATGCATCGACCATGACTTCTGCGCTTCTCGGCCGCGTGTTGTAGTTAGAGGACATGACGAAGCCATAGGCGCCGGCAGACAGAACCGCCAATAAGTCTCCTTGCTTCGCTGAAAGCTCGCGTGAATAACCCAACACGTCTGCGCTCTCGCAGACTGGACCAACGACATCGTAGGTCGCCCGATCATTGCCGGCTGGTTCGGCTACCTCAGTGATGCGATGGTGCGCTTGGTAGAGCGCTGGGCGAATGAGGTCATTCATCGCTGCATCGACCACCAAGAAGCTCTTTGCCTCGCCAGGCTTTACATATTCAACACGCGTGAGCAACACGCCAGCGTTCCCCACGATGGCCCGACCGGGCTCCAGCAGCAGTTCAACTGGTCGATCTCCGAGCGCCGACTGTAGCGCTGCAGCATACGCGTCGAGACGAATTTGCTCCTCGTCTTGGTAGGTAATGCCCACACCACCGCCAGGACAGATATGGTGTACCTGGATTCCATCGCGCGCCAAGTCGTCCGCTAGGCCCACGATCTTCTGCATCGCTTCAACGAGAGGCGCCGCGTCGGTGAGCTGCGAACCAATATGGCAATCCACGCCCGCCACTTGGATTCCCGCCATGTTCGCCGCGCGCCGATAGACATCGCGGGCGCGATCGAAGGCCACGCCGAACTTGTTGTTCTTCAGTCCGGTAGAGATGTAGGGATGCGTTTTAGCGTCGACGTTTGGGTTCACGCGCAGACTCACGGGCGCACGCAAACCGAGTTGCTGCGCGACCTGATCAAGCCTCTCCAGCTCTGCCTCTGATTCGATGTTGAAACACTTGATTCCGGCCTTTAGCGCAAATGACATCTCGGCGGACGTCTTGCCCAAACCTGAAAACACCACCTTACTCGCCGAGCCGCCCGCCTTAAGGACGCGTGCGAGCTCGCCTCCCGAGACGATGTCAAAACCAGCACCCAGCTTTGCGAGGATGTTCAAAACGGCAAGGTTAGAGTTCGCTTTGACGGCAAAGCAAATGGTGTACGGGCGCGTACCGCGCGCCGCCTTGACCGCCTGATCTAGGTGGCTAAAGGCGTTCGAAATGCCTGCTCGCGAATAGACAAACACAGGGGTATCAAATTGTGCCGCTATCTGCGCCAGTGACACGCCTTCCATGCAAAGCGTGCCCGCTCTGTACTCGACACCGAAGGTGGAAAGCGGCGCACTCACTTGCGATCTCCTCGAGCGTTTGGTCCGTCTTTGTTCGGTGCGGTTTGCGCAGACGATCCTGCCGGAGTCGGCTCGCGCGACGGCTCTGGGAGACGCAAAGGCCCCTTTTGACCGCAGCCGGCGATGAGTGCAGCAGTCGTCAAGAGAGTCAGTAGAATCGATACACGCTTCATATTAATTGGCTCATGTTTTGTGGGCCAATCCTAACACGCGTCACCACCGACCGCGCTCCAAAGACTCCCTATGCTGATGGACGAAACTGAATTTCACCAACGCGTCGATGACATTCTGGCGAGCATCGAGTCACAGGCAGACGCCTTCGAAGACGACATCGATTGCGAGGTCAGCAGCGGGATCCTGACGCTTGAGTTTGCCAGCGGCAGAAAGGTCATCATCAATCGGCAGACACCGAATCGCGAGATCTGGGTGGCCGCAAAGTCAGGCGGATTCCACTTTCGTTTCGACGCCGGCGCGTGGCGCGACACGCGCAGCAACCAAACACTCGACACGTTGCTAACCAAGGTGTGTTCCGAGCAGAGCGGTAGTGACGTCGTGTTCTCGTTTGCGGGTTAGTGCAGCCGTCCGCGCCGCGCAATTGCGCACTTGAATTTTTCCGCGCGCAGATTTAGTATCGAACCAATACCAAAAAAACGCGACAGAAATTCGCTTATATTTGGTGTCGATTCAATACCAACCGCCTTAATCGCACCTGAACGTACAATTGTTTGCGCCATCTGATTTGCGATCGTTTGCTCCGCGCCGCTCTCGCCACGTCGACTTCTCCGTTAGGTAACGACCGTAGATGGATAAGAACCCCCTCGTATTGCTTGAGCTCGTGACGCGCCTAGGCAACCTGATGCGCGCGGAAGCACGCCGAGTCGGCTCCGAGCATCAACTTTCGCCGGTGCATGTCGAGGCGCTGGTATATCTGGCGAACGCCAATCGTTACTCAAATACGCCACAGGCCCTAGTTGAGTACCTCGGATTGACAAAAGGCACGGTATCGCAAAGCCTGCTTCTGCTCGACCGGCGCGGCTTGATCGAACGCTACCAAGACGACCTCGATCGCCGTGTCGTGCGTTTGCGTCTATCGGGCTCGGGGGAGCAATTTCTTTATGACGCGCAGCCGCAGCTCATGTGGCTACACGCAACGCGAGATATCAGCCCGAATCGCATTCGCAATGCGGTTTCCGCGTTGCGCGAGGCACTCAACACCATGCAAGGCGACGCGGAGCGAGCGCCGTTCGGGACCTGTCCAACCTGTCGGCATTTTGAAAGGCTGTCGGCTCGAGCATATCGATGCGGCTTGATGGGGGACCGCCTATCCGGGCCAGATACACGCAAGATTTGCTGGCTGCATGAGCTCAAAGGCGGCGCAGTGGACGACGACGAGGAGCTCTGAAGCCAAGTGCTCCGCCTCGCACGCGGGCGAATTTGATGTTGCGGTGCTTAGTGGGTGCGTTAGAGCCCTACGGCTAAAATCGATTCATGATTGGATTACTTCTCGTTACCCACGAGCCGCTCGGGGCAAGTTTGCTGCAGTGCGCGACCCACGTGCTTGGAAAATTGCCCGCCGGCGTTGCGCAGCTGGGCGTCAACGCCGCGGAATCGCCGGAAACGGCAACTGACCGCGGACGCGCGCTAGTCAAGACGCTCGACACCGGGCGCGGTGTTGTCATTTTGACGGACATGTACGGTGCTACCCCCGCCAACGTTGCATGCAAATTGCTTTTGCCAGGACGCGTCATGGGCATATCGGGCGTCAATCTGCCGATGTTATTGCGCGCGCTGACCTACCGCGAAAAACCACTTGCTGAAATGGTTGAGCGCACCATGGCGGGCGGCATCGATGGCGTGATC
>JAJTHU010000133.1 GCA_021300055.1 Nitrosomonadaceae bacterium
AGTTCGGCCGCCAGCACGGCGCGGATCGCATCCATCGACTGCGCGGAGTCCACCACTCTGAAACGCTTCGGTTCAGCCGCTGCGCGCGCTAAATAGGTTTGGCGCACTCGTTCGAAGAACGCATGCTGCTCGCGCTCGAATTTATCCTGCTCGGCGGTATTGCGGTCCAAGCGTTCGCGCGCCAGCGCCAGCGGTGCATCGAACAATAAAGTGAGGTCTGGTTGACGGTGAGGGTGCACGTAGCGCTCAAGCGCGCCGATGCGCTCGACGTCGAGACCGCGACCGCCGCACTGGTAGGCATAGCTTGAATCGGTGAATCGGTCGCAGACGATCCATGCGCCGCGTGCTAGCGCGGGCTCAATCACTTCCGCCAAGTGCTCGGCGCGGCTCGCGAAAACAAGCAGCGCCTCGGTCGCGCCGTGCATGCGTTCATTGAGCACGATCTTGCGCAATTGCTCACCGAGTGGCGTGCCACCGGGTTCGCGCGTTGTTACCACTTCCATTCCGTGCTGGCGAAGCCAGTCCGACACGAACGCGATATGCGACGATTTACCCGCGCCGTCGACGCCCTCGAAGGTGATGAACTTGCCTTTGGACTTATCTTTGCGCATACGGCTTGGTGGAAATTCCGCGAACGAAACCTGCGTTGGCGCGACTAGCGACCTAACTGGTACTTGGCGACAGCTCGATTATGTTCTTCCAAGGTCCGAGAAAAATAATGCGAGCCCTGCCCGTCTTTAGTCGCCACGAAGTAAAGCTTGTCGCTCTTGGCCGGGTTCACCGCCGCGTTGAGCGAACCTAAACCTGGCATGGCGATTGGCGTTGGCGGCAAACCATCACGGGTGTAGGTGTTGTAGGGCGTATCGTTGGTGAGGTCGCGGCGGCGAATGTTGCCGTCAAACGTCGGCCCCAGACCGTAGATCACGGTGGGATCGGTTTGCAGCCGCATGGGCACGCGCAGACGATTAATGAATACGGATGCGATGAGCGGGCGTTCGTCAGCGCGGCCCGTTTCTTTCTCGATGATTGACGCCATGATCAAGGCCTCGTAGGGCGACCGATACGGTAAGCCCTCATCCCGCTTGGCCCACGCCTCGGCGAGGCGCTTTTGCATCGCCGTGTAGCTAGCCTTAAGGATGTCGAGATCGCTCATCCCGGCGGCGTACAGATACGTGTCCGGAAAGAACAAGCCCTCGGGGTGGCGTTCGGTTGCGCCGATGCGGTTGAGCACTTCCGCGTCACGTACGCCGCGTAAGGTCACCTTTAGGTCGGGTGCGGCCTCGAGCAATGCGCGCATTTCGCGGAATGTGATCCCCTCAACGAACGTGATGCTCACTCGCACCACATCGCCGTCATTGAGCTTTCTGAGGAGAGCCTCAGGCGTCACTGGCTCGGTCAATCGGTAGCGCCCCGCTTGTAGGCCCGTTGCTCGATCAGTCAGTCGGCCGTAAATCCAAAGCGGTGTATCGCTAGGGAGCAAGCCCGCAGATTGAAGCTGCCGCGCGAGCGCCTTGAGCGAGGTACCCTTCTCTACTGTGAATTCAAACGGCGTCGTCGGGAGCGCCAACGGCGTATGCACAAACCGGACCCAAGCCGAACCTAGCGCGACAAAACCAATCGCGAGGACGAATAGCAATCCCCAAATTATTCGGCGCATGCGTTGTGCCGAATCAGGTCAGGCGCTTGACGACCAGCGTGCCGTTGGTGCCGCCAAAGCCGAACGAGTTCGAGAGCGCAACGTCGATGCGCATATCTCGTGCGGCATTGGCACAGTAGTCCAAATCGCACTCTGGGTCTTGGTTGAAGATGTTGATCGTCGGCGGCGAGATCTGATTGTGTACAGCCAGTGTCGTAAACACTGCTTCCACGCCGCCGGCCGCGCCGAGCAGATGACCAGTCATAGACTTGGTCGAGTTCACCACGAGCTTACGCGCGTGGTCGCCGAATGCCGCTTTTACGGCTGCGGTTTCATTTTTGTCGCCAAGCGGCGTTGATGTGCCGTGCGCATTGAGGTACTGGACCTGGTCCGGGTTCACACCTGCGTTGCGCATCGCCGCCAGCATGCCACGGCGTGGCCCGTCGAGATCAGGCGCGGTGATGTGATTGGCGTCGCCGCTCATGCCGAGTCCTGCGAGTTCTCCATAAATGCGCGCGCCGCGTTTTTTGGCGTGTTCGTACTCTTCGAGAATCAAGATGCCCGCACCTTCACCCAGCACGAACCCATCGCGGTCTTTGTCGAACGGACGGCTTGCGGTTTCGGGCGAATCATTGCGCTCAGAGAGCGCCTTCACCGCGCAGAATCCACCGAGACCAGCCAGACACATGGTGGATTCGGTGCCACCGGCGATCATGACGTCGGCGTCGCCATACTCGATCATGCGTCCTGCATCGCCGATACAGTGCGTGGCGGTGGTACACGCGGAAACCATCGCGACGTTCGGACCCTTGACCCCAAACTGGATCGAAATCATGCCCGACGCCATATTGATGATCGAGCCCGGCACAAAGAACGGCGACAGACGACGCGGGCCTTTCGCGATCATCTCGCGGATGTTGTCCTCAATCATCGGCAGGCCACCGATTCCCGAGCCAACGTTTACCCCAATATTGACGGCATTGCTTTCGTCAATCACCAGACCAGAGTCGTCCAGCGCCATCTTGGTCGCCGCGAGCCCGTAGTGGATAAAGGCATCCATACGGCGCACTTCTTTGGCAGACATCCAATCAGCCGGGTTGAAGTCCTTGACCTCACCGCCGAAGCGAGTGGGCAGAGAGCTGGCGTCGAACTTGGTGATGTTCGTGATGCCTCCGCGACCATTGACGAGGTTATCCCACGCGTTGGCAACCGTGTTGCCGACGGGGGATACGATACCCAAGCCTGTGATGACGACCCTACGCTTGCTCATTGCGATTTCCGAATAGTTGGTTGGGCTTTCGTGCACTAAATGTGCGCCCCTGTGTGCCAAATAAAAAAGCTGTCGATCGTGCCCGACCGACAGCCCGTTGTTGCATCACACCACTGAAATTACTTCTTCAGATTGGCGGTCACGTAATCGATTGCTTGCTGAACGGTGGTGATTTTTTCGGCAGCTTCGTCCGGGATTTCGGTCTCGAACTCTTCTTCTAGCGCCATAACCAATTCAACGTTATCGAGCGAGTCCGCGCCCAGATCTTCCACGAAAGATGATTCGTTCTTGATGTCGGCTTCCGCGACGCCGAGTTGCTCAGCGACGATCTTTTTGACGCGCGCTTCGATGTTGTCCATGTGATGCTTCCCTTAAGAAATAAAACTTCGCAATTTTACCAAATTCACAATCTCACGCATGCCAGATTCGGTAACCCCGAAAAACTACGGTTGCCGCCCTGACTCCTGCGTCATTTTGTGCTTATCGTCGGCGAATTGACGCGAAATCGCGCCAAACTAGACCGGAAAGCGCGCTTTCCGCGCCTTACTCCATATGTAGACCACCGTTCACGTGGATGGTCGAACCAGTGATGTAGGTCGCTCCTGGTCCGGCAAGAAACCCGACCGCCTCGGCCACATCTTGCGCTTGACCGAGCCGCGCAAGCGGCACGTTGCCGACCAGCTTGTTCACTTGCTCCTCGCTCAAGGCTTTGGTCATGTCGGTTTCGATAAATCCTGGCGCGACGCAATTGACCGTAATCTGGCGGCTACCGACCTCCCGGGCAAGCGCCTTGGTAAAGCCGACCATGCCGGCCTTGGCGGCGACGTAGTTGACTTGCCCCGGATTGCCCATGAAGCCAACGACGGATGCGATGTTGATGATGCGGCCATTGCGCGCTTTCATCATCGATTTGATGACGAGGCGGCTCAGGCGAAACACTGCGGTCAGGTTCGTATCGATAACCTCAGCCCAGTCTTCGTCTTTCATGCGCATCAGCAAGGTGTCGCGCGTGATGCCTGCGTTATTCACCAGAATCGATACGGCGCCGAACTTCTCTTCCGCTTGCTTGACCACGGCCTCGCACTGCGCCGCGTCCGTCACATTGAGCACGACGCCGCTGCCCTTGAGCCCGGCGTCATCGATTGCTTTTTGAATCGCTTGCGCACCCGACTCGCTGGTTGCAGTGCCGATCACGGTAGCGCCTTGCGAACCGAGGGTACGAAGAATGGCGGCGCCGATACCGCGGGTCGCTCCGGTGACGAGCGCAACTTGGCCTGTAAGTGGATGCGACATCTGATGTCCTCTTTGTTCTTTACGATTAACTAGGCTTGGCTTGCGCTGATGGCCGCTTCAAGTGATGCGATGTCCGTGATGGCCAAGCAGTTAAGCGCGCCATCGATGCGCTTATTGAGTCCAGTGAGCACTTTGCCGGGAACGCACTCGACGACGGTGGTTACGCCTATTGCGGCCGCCGCTTGAATGGTCTCGATCCAACGGACCGGTGAATACAGTTGCGCCACGAGCGCGGCTTTGATTTCGTCTGCGCTCGAGAACGCTTTGACGTGCGCATTCTGGATGACACCGACTGCTGGCACGCGCACGTTCACCGATTGCAAGGCGGTTTGCAAACGCTCTGCCGCCGGTTTCATCAAGGCACAGTGCGATGGCACGCTCATTGGCAGCATGATGGCGCGTTTGGCGCCCCGCTCCTTGGCCAATGCCATGCCACGCTCCACTGCGGCGCGATGCCCAGCGATAACGATTTGCCCCGGCGAATTCAAGTTAACGGCTTCGAGCACCTCACCCTGCGCGGCATCGACGCAGACTTGCATGACCTCGGCCGCATCGAGCCCAAGTACAGCAGCGATGCCACCGGTGCCCGCAGGCACAGCGTCCTGCATCGCCTCGGCACGCAGTTTCACTAAACGCAGCGCATCTGAGAAATCCAACGCGCCAGCCGCGACGAGAGCCGTGTACTCACCAAGACTATGACCAGCGAACACGGCGGGTTGCGCACCCCCTAGCGCTTGCCAAGCGCGCCACGTGGCGATGCCTGCGACCAGCATAAGAGGTTGGGTGTTCACCGTTTGACTCTGCAGCTCCGCCGGGCCGATCGCTTGAAGCGCCCACATATCCATGCCAAGCGCGGCCGAGGCCTCATCAAAAGCCTGACGAACGGCGGGCTGCGCTTCGAGCCCGGCCATCATGCCGACGGACTGTGATCCTTGTCCTGCGAACGTAATTGCGAACTGGGTCATGATACGAATCCGTTATATGCGGTTATGCAATGTGGGAGGGCTACCACTTCACCAGCGCTGCGCCCCACGCGAAGCCGCCGCCGAGTGCCGCCATCAACACGGTTTGTCCGGGCTTGATCTTGCCCTCGCGGACCGCGACATCGAGTGCCAGTGGTACCGAGGCAGCTGACGTATTGCCGTGACGGTCAACTGTCACCACGACTTTTTCATCAGGGAAAGCCAACCGCTTGGCGGCGTGCATGATGATGCGCTGATTCGCCTGGTGACACACGAACCAATCGATTGCCTCCGGCTGCAAGCCGTTCGCGTGCAACGCTTCCCACGCGAGGTCTTCAAAGGCTTTCACCGCGAATTTGTATACGGTACTGCCTTCCATCGCCAATACCGGATTGCCGCGCACGGCGCCGTTTTGGACCGTGCCTGGCGTACACAACGCGCCGCGGTAGCTACCGTCGGCATGCAGGTGCGTGGAGAGAATGCCTGGCTCTTTGGAGGCCTTAAGCACCACAGCGCCCGCGCCGTCGCCAAAAAGCACGCAGGTGCTGCGGTCTTGCCAATTGAGGATGCGCGAAAACACCTCGGCACCTACAACCAGCGCGCATTTAGCGGCACCGGTGCGAATGAATTTATCCGCCGTGGCAAGTGCGTAGACGAAACCTGCGCAGACAGCTTGCACGTCAAATGCGATCGCCTCTTTGACGCCGAGCTTGTCTTGCAAGATGCAAGCCGTCGATGGGAACACCATATCCGGCGTCGATGTCGCGACGATGATGAGGTCGATGTCGCCTGCGTCAACGCGCGCGGCCTTCATTGCACGCTGGCATGCGAAGACAGCGAGATCGCTCGCGCTCTGTTCCTCCGCCGCGTAGTGACGCATGCGGATGCCTGTGCGCGAGACAATCCACTCGTCGTTGGTATCGACCAACTTTGCCAGATCGTCATTGGTCACACACCGCTCTGGAAGGTAGCTGCCGGTGCCGGCGATACGAGCAAAGGTCTCCATGCGATGCCTCAGTCTTCTGGGTCAGCTTCGTTCGTCGCCGCGCTGGGGGACAATAAGCCTTCGCGGTGCAAACCCTCAACCTCAGCCGCGATCCCCTCCAGCAAACCGTGCGTCGCCTCTGAATACGCGCGCACAATGGCTCGCTCGAAACCAAATGCATCGGCCGAGCCATGGCTCTTGACGACAATGCCGCGTAGCCCGAGCAGTGCGGCGCCGTTGTAGCGGCGGTGATCCATGCGGGACTTCACGCCATTGAGCGCAGGCAGCGATATCGCAGCCATTGCTTGGCGCAGAAAGCTCTTGGTAAATTCTTCCTTGACAAAATCACCCATCATCTTGGCGATTCCCTCGGAGGCTTTGAGCATGACGTTGCCCACAAAGCCGTCACACACCACAACGTCAGTCGTACCTTTGTAGATGTCGGTGCCCTCAACGTTTCCGTAGAAGTTGAGATGACTCGCGCGCAGCAGCTCTCCCGCCCGCTTAGTGATCTCGTTGCCCTTGATGTCTTCGGAGCCAATATTGAGCAAGCCAACAGTCGGGCGCTCTTTGCCCTCGACGGCGCTGCAGAGGGTCGCGCCCATGATGGCGTACTGCAGCAAATCCTCGGGACTGGAGGATGCATTTGCGCCCAGGTCCAATACGTAAACAACGCCCTTGCGCGTCGGTAGCGCACCGCAGATCGCGGGGCGATCGATTCCAGGCAGCGTTCTCAATACGAACTTGGCCGTGCCCATCAACGCGCCGGTGTTGCCTGCGGAAACACAAGCCTGCGCGTCACCGGACTTAACGAGGTCGATGGCCATGCGCATCGATGAGTGCTTCTTCTTGCGGATGGCGGTGCGAATATCCTCGTCCATCCCCACAATTTCGGGCGCATGGACGACCGACAACCTCGCCGACCCGGGCGAGATGATGTCGTTAGCCTTGAATTTGCTCAATGCCGCGCTGACGTCGTCCTCGCGACCGACGAGCACAACCTTGCCCTCAGGCGTGTGCTCGAGGAATTTGAGTGCAGCTGGTATGGTGACGGAGGGCCCGTGGTCGCCCCCCATCGCGTCGATGGCGATTGTTATCTGCATTGGATTGGATGCGTGCCCCTCTAGGCCTGCATCCGCAGTCTGCCAGTCTTATATGACGCAGTGACTAAAGCGAAGGACGAGGATTACTCGTCAGCTTTGGTCTTGACCACTTTCTTACCACGATAGAAACCCGACGGCGAGATGTGATGACGCAAGTGCGTTTCGCCCGTCGTCGGTTCGATCGCGGTAGGTGGGTTGGTCAGAAAGTCGTGCGCACGATGCATGCCACGCTTCGAAGGCGACTTCTTGTTTTGTTGAACAGCCATGATGTTTCTCCTGATTCCTGAAAGCGGTGTTTGCCTAACTGCTGCGTGCGACGCATCCTGCAAAGGACGACAGTCTCAAGCGGGTGGCTTTTTCAGTGCTGCGAGCTTAGCGAACGGGTTGGGTTTCTCTCCCGACTCCGCCTGCAGCTTCGCCGCACTCTGCTGACGCGAATTGTGCAATTCTGGTGAGGCCTGCCTGCCTTTGCCTGCAACCGCTCCGGCTGCCCCCCCGCGCTTGGCGACTAAATGACCGTCGGGCGCAGAGACTGACGCAAGAGGGGTGGTACTTGGCAACGCGAGCAGGATCTCTTCCTGAACATGCGCGCGGATGTCGAATCGGTCACCGGAAACGATAAAGTCCTCGTCGTCGGGTTCGTCTTCAAGCGGCGGCAGTCCCTCTTCGGAGGCAAAAAGCCGCACTCGGCTGTCGATGTCTAGCTCAAACTTCGTAGGCATCAAGGTCGCCGCATCCAACACGTCAAACCAACCTGAGATTATACACCGCAACTGTTTTTGTTGGCTACCCAATTGATCTGTCAGCATTTTTCCTGAAAGCTCGACCTGGATCTGCCCCTCCCGCGAAGCCAGAAATGGCTGCAATTCCAGAAAATCAACCGGGGCAAGTGTGCCCTCGAGACGTAACCCGAGCCGTGCGAGGCGGTCAGTAGACACGAGACCGTCCGCTGGCCAGGGCAGGGGCAGCGCGTTAGAACCAGCGGAACGACGGGGCTTGGATGGCATGGTAGACATTGGCGGGGGAAAGCCGTGACGTCCGCGAACGCACGAACGACAAACCACATTAGCGCACTTTAGTCACAAAAAATCAATAACTTACGACATAATCGCGGTCTCGCATCGTAGTTTTCTGCGATCAATTACCGGTGCCTCCTGACCGAGTCTCCCACTTCTGCCTTCCCTGCCGCCCTCCGCTGCCCTCTGCCGCGCTCATGTCCACTGCCTCCAAATTGTCCAAGCCGCTCGTCCTCGCTTCCGGCTCGCGCTACCGCGCCTCACTGCTCGACCGGCTTCAGCTTGCCTACGCAACCGTCACGCCGGGCACATCAGAGGCGGCGAGGCCGGGTGAAACCTGCCTCGATATCGCCCGCCGTTTGTCCGCCGCGAAAGCGCGCGATGGCGCGCGGCTTTTTGGCCAGTCAGACGCGCTCGTGATTGGCTCGGATCAGGTGGCCGAACTAGCCGGGGTCGCGCTCGGCAAGCCCGGCACACGCGACAACGCACGGCACCAACTGCAGTCGATGCGCGGTCAGACCATCATTTTTCACACGGGACTCGCAATGCTCGATGTTGCATCGGGTAGGCTGCAGGTCGATGTCGTGCCTACCACCGTGACGATGCGTGATTACTCGGACGCCGCCATCGATTACTACCTCGACCATGAAGACGCTCTCGACTGTGCGGGCAGCGCCAAATCCGAAGGGCTCGGCGCCGCCCTGATTCGCACCATGCGAAGCGATGACCCAACCGCGCTTGTTGGCCTACCGCTACTTCGTCTGATTGACATGTTGCAAAGCGAAAGCGTTGAGGTGCTCGCGTGAGTACGCTCGGCACGCTCTATCTGGTTCCGACGCACTTGAGTGACGTCGATGCCGTGCACACACCGATGCTGCTGCCCTCGGGAGTGATTGCGCGGGCCTGCGAGCTGAACCATTACATTGCGGAGAACGCAAAAACCGCAAGAGCGTTTCTGAAGGCGATCGGTCAAACGCGACCGATCGCAAGCATTTCAATCGCTGAATTGCCCAAGCACGACGACGCGGAAGCACTCATCGAGTCG
>JAJTHU010000010.1 GCA_021300055.1 Nitrosomonadaceae bacterium
GACACGTTGAGAGGGGCCCGTGGTCCTCCAAATTGTTATTGCCTGCAGACAAGACGAGGATCTTGCCGGGACCAACTAGTTGGTCGATTGTGCGCTGGTAGGTCGTGCTACAACTTCCTCGGCTGCCCAAGCTCATGTTGATGACCTTAGCGGGATTGGCATTTTCCGGCGCACCGAAGACCGCCTGCCCGGCAGCCCAGAGCATGCCGTCGGCGATGTCAGAGGTGAATCCGCCGCACTTCCCCAGCACCCGCACGGGCAAAATGCGCGCGTTCCAATCGATACCCGCCGCCCCGATACCGTTCTGCGATACCGCACCGATGGCGCCAGCGACCATCGTGCCGTGCCAGTTTGAATTGCGCACGGTGCAATCGGCAAACTGCGTGATCGACTTATCTTCCTGGGTGATCCAATCTCCGGGGTCGCTTGGGTCAGCGTCGCGTGCATCGCCGTCATTAGCGCGCACGATGTCAGTCACAAAGTCGTATCCGGGCACGATACGAGAATCGAGGTCTGGGTGCGTCGTAATGCCGGTGTCGAGCACCGCCACGACCACAGCTGCGCTTCCAGTAGAGATATCCCAAGCAAGTGGTGCGTTGATTCCCCCTAGAAAATCGCTCAGGTGCCATTGCTGCGAGTACAGCGAATCATTTGGTACCAGCGTTGGAAACGCCAACTGGTCAGGCTCGGCATAGTCGATCAAAGCATTTGCCGCGATGCGATCCGCGATTTGGTGGACGCTCTCAAGCGTCATTGGCCGCGGAAGTCGCATCACCAACGCGCCATTTGCCATGTCTCGGATGTACTCAAGCCGTACCCCAGCCATCTCTTCGAGTTCCGCAGACAAATCGGCCCGCCGCTTGTTGGCCGTTGGCTGGTCAATTCCAGTCTTGTACTTGACGATGAGCCGGTCGGTGTAACCAGTGAAGTCAACTTCTTGCGGAAGCACGGTCGTTACGACATGCCCGTTACCAGCGTACGCAAACAATGCGACGGCCGCTGCAGAAAGAGCGAGGACTCGGATCAGAAAATTCACGGAGCGCACCATAAATAAGACAAGTCTCAAAAGTTAGTCTATTTTGGCTTACTCTGCGAGCGCGGATCACCAAATAGCGATTGACTGCGGCGAGCCGCAGAGGTTCAATCTCACCTGTCTGATGTTGAGAGCGCGAGCCTGCCTGCTGGCAACGCGAGGCGGTAGCCCCCTAGATCATCCCTCGGGACCCCCTATCTACTCCACTCGCGCCATCCCCCGAGCATTGGGAAGTACAGCCCCAGCTTGATGGGGCGCTCGGCACCTTCCGCGCCCTCCATGGCTCGCATCAGGGCAGCATATGTTTCGAGTTGCAGGCGGTAACGCCGCTGCTCGTTGTCTAGGAAGGCGTCCACATCCGCGCCCTCGTGACTGCCGGTTTTGAAGTCGATGATCCAGCGCACGCCGTGGTCGTCGATGAACGTCCGATCTAGCGCTACGTTCACGAGCGCGCCCTGCACCAACGCAGTGAGTCGCCATTCGGAGCGAGCCTCACGGTGTGCTGCCAGGGTCCATCGACCGCGCTCATCAGCAAATGTGTTGTTCAGCGCCGCCTCGGCGCGCTTTGTCGCCTCTTCAATTTCACTTCTCGCCACACCTAAGCGCGACAACTCCCGTTGAAACAATCCCCGCGAAGCTTCGATGCGCGCGCGGGACCAGCGATCGACACCGTCAGTGGCGATGCGCTGCAGGAACAAGTGCACCACCGTGCCGACGTGCCGCGCCGTGTCGCTGGCCCACTCGAAATCAATCTGCGGCGTGAGCGGTTCGCCCGCTAGGGCTTCTTCGTGCGCGCCCGACTTGCCAAGCGAGAGCGGCTCGGGAAGCGCTGCCAAGCGTGCAGGTGCGGGCTCATTCAGTGCGAGGCGCATTGGGCCACGCACCGCCGAGTGGGTGTCCGATGCACCAGTGCCGCTCGCCCGAGTATCGCGCGCTACAGCTGGCATCTGCCCGAGCAACGCATCGACGGACGGCGTGATCGAAGGCAGGACGGCCGGCCAGAGCGCAGCCAGCAAGCTCGATGACTTTGGCGCGACTATCTCTTGCTCGACAGCACCATCCTTATCTTTTTCTTTAATCGTCACTGTCGCCAATAGATGCAAGCGTCGCTCCGCGCGCGTTGCCGCCACATAAAGCAAGCGCACATCCTCGTGCAACTGCTTGGCGCGGTCGAGCTTGGTGATGTACTGATAAGTCGCGTCCGCATCATCATCGGCGCCCGCTTCACGAATCGGCGCCAGCAAAAGCTCAGTGTCACCCGATGTTGCATCCGCTTGTTCGGTCCACACCAAGAGTTTCTTGTCGTCGTTGCGCGGCGAGCGATCCAGCCCCGCGACGATGACAGTATCGAATTCAAGACCTTTCGCCTTGTGAATGGTCATGATCTGCACGGGTGGCACGGCGTCTGGCTCATGTGTTAACGAGTTGCCACCCGAACCAGAGAACAAGCGCTGCACCCGTGCCTCCAACGCATCAAGACTCAAAATGAGTGCGCCGCCGCTTTGCTCGTTCGCCTCGGCTTCGAGCAAATCGAGGAACGTGAGCGCATCATTGAGATCCGTTTCGCTCTGCAAGCATGCGGGCCCGGCTAACGCCAACCATGTTTGCTCGACCACTTCGCGCAGCATCTCGCGGCGACGTGATGACAGGGTGGCGGCGAGCACCTCACGCAGCTTGATTGCGCGCTGCTGCCCGTCGTTGGAAAGTGTACCGAGCCGCGTTTGATCGTTAAGCAAGTCCCACACCGTGCGCAGGTCGGGCTGCAGCTTGCCGTCAATCGGCTCTGCACTTTGCGTGAGTGCCGCGAGGTCGTTCAGCGTCAAGCCACACCAAGGCGCGCGCAAGATCGCCAGCCAGGCGATTCGGTCTCCAGCGTGCAACACGGCGCGCGTGAGCGCCAACAGGTCTTGCACCACGGAACGATCGTTGAGCGGATCAATATCGACCGCGCGATACGTAATGTTTGTTGTCTTGAGCGCGGGAACAATCTCGCGTAAGTGGTTGCGATTGCGGATCAAGAGCGCGATCGTTGCGCTCGGCTTTTCAGCGCGTGTTTGCTGGATGATGTCGATCACGCGCGCCGCTTCGCGAACCGCAGCGGGCACGTCTTCATCATGGTCTTTGCGATTAACAATCCAGTGCAGAGACACCGCTTGCGCCGCCTGCACCACAGATTCGGGGGTGCGATCAAACTCCACACATTCGGAATACGGAACAACGCCGGTCACTGCATCTTCAATGGCCGGCATCAAACGTTGAAAGGTTTGGTTGACCCACGCCACAACGCCTGCCGACGAACGAAAGTTCACCGACAGCGTGAGCGGCGTGAGCATCACACTTCCGAGCCCCTCATGACGGGCTCGTAAGAATAGGCCCACCTCCGCTTCGCGGAAGCGGTAAATCGACTGCATCGGGTCGCCCACCACAAACAGCGTGCGCCCGTCGCCCTCAGTCCAACCACGCGTCAGCTTTTCGAGCAACTCGAACTGCGCGAACGATGTATCTTGAAACTCATCAACCAACAGATGGGGGATGCGGTAATCCAACGCCAACGCGAGGTCTGTCGGCTCGCCGTCAGCCCCTAATGCACGCGATGCGGCCTGCGCAATTTCGGTGAAGTCGCACTCGCCCTCGGCGCCAAACACATCCCACAACTGCGCGGTCGCATGCGGCAACAAACGCACAATCGCGCCCAGCACTTCCCACTCAGCGTCGGTGTAGGTGCCCGCGGGGAGCCCGCGCAGCGCGTCCAACTTTTCAGCAAGCGCATCCAATTGCGGGTTGGCGGCCAGGCCGTCGAGCAGGTCGCCGATGCGCGACTTCATCGCGTCGAGTACGGCTTTTTCTTCTTTGTCTTTGCTCGTCGGGAAACCGATGTTCTTGTTAACGCCGCCTCGTTTGCGCCACGTCCCTTCTTTGGTCAACAACAAATCGGCGATCGCCAACCACGCGGGTAGATCCGCAAGCGTGTTCTTCGGGAAGCTAGGCATGTGCGCCGATTGTGAAAGTGCCCTATCCACGCCATCTTTGAGCAAGTTTTGCCCGGAAAAGCGCACCAGTTCTAGGGTTTCTGTTTTCTCAATAGCCGGAAACAACGCGGCGACGTCAGCGACCGCGTGCTGACGCACGCGCCCGAGCGCGGCTTCGAGCGCTTCGCGTTCATGCATGCGCGGCAAGTTGCGCAGCCATTGATCGCGTCCGCGCAACATATCGGCGATGAGGCTTTCGACCACGCCAAGATTGTTGTCGAGGTGTTTGAGCAGCGTGGCAATGTCTTCGACGATGGGCAAATCAATGGCGTCGCCATCGTTGATGCGTGTCAGCAGTTGACGCGCGGCGCGGCGATAAAGCACGCTCGCATCATCTACGCTCTCTGGCTGCGCGCCGAAGCGCGAC
>JAJTHU010000314.1 GCA_021300055.1 Nitrosomonadaceae bacterium
CTCGACTCAAGGAGAGGTGGCAGAGTGGTCGAATGCACCGGACTCGAAATCCGGCATACCGGTCTCCGGTATCGTGGGTTCGAATCCCACCCTCTCCGCCAAGTTGATGTCCAAAGCAGTCCAGATTGGTCCAACAAATCTTCTTCCTTATTGATTCTACGTAATAAAGTCGTCCACCCATCTCCGTGTGCGTCCTGTTGCATCCAATGCATCACCGTGGTAGAAGCCGTGGTATCGGACTGAATTGATGGTCTGTTCCTACCACGGTGGTAAGAATGCTGACGGATGCAAGCTGCCGTAATGCCGGCAGTGAGGGCAGGAAGATACGCAAGCTCGCCGATGGCGGCGGGTTATACGTCTGGGTCTACGAGGACGGTCGCAAGTACTGGCGGCTGCGCTATTGGCTCAGAGGTAAGGAAAAATCGCTTTCTCTGGGTGTTTACCCCGACGTCGGACTCAAGGACGCCCGGCAAAAGCTGAAGGTCGAGCGGCGGCATCTGGAAAGCAAGCTCGATCCTTCTGTCGAGCGACGCGCCGACAAGTTGAGGCGCAGCGTTGCCGCAGCCAACTCCTTCGAGGCCGTTGCCCGGGAGTGGTACGAGAAGCAGCTTCATACTTGGGTTGCTGGTCATGCCGATGACGTGCGGCGTCGGCTGGAGCGTAACGCTTTCCCGGCCATCGGCAACCGGCCGATCGGCGAGATCGAGGCGACGGAATTGCTGGCTGCCTTGCGTCCGATCGAAAAGCGGGGTGCCCATGATCTGGCGCACCGCATCTTGCAGGTATGCGGACAAGTATTCCGCTACGGCATTGCGACAGGTCGGTGCCAGCGCGACATCTCTCGGGACCTACGTGGCGCCCTGACACCCCATCAGAAACGGCACCAGGCAGCAATACGGCCCGAGCAACTGCCGGAGTTGCTCCAGGCCATCGCCAGCTATGACAACCTCGGAGACAAGCAAACCCGCCTTGCGCTGGAACTGCTGGTTCTGACCTTCGTGCGGACAAGCGAACTCATCGGCGCCGAATGGTCCGAGTTCGATCTGGAAGCTGGCCTTTGGATCATCCCGGCTGCTCGAATGAAAATGAGGATCGAGCACGTCGTCCCGCTGTCCAGGCAAGCCCTTGCGATTCTGGAAGACTTGCGCGAAATCAGCGGCGGCAGTCGCTTCGTGTTTCCCGGCAGAAACCGGGACAAACCCATCAGCAACAACACGATGCTTTTTGCCCTCTACCGCCTGGGCTACAAGGGCAGGATGACCGGACACGGCTTCCGGGCGGTGGCAAGCACGTGCCTCAACGAAATGGGATTTCGAGCCGATGTAATTGAACGGCAGCTTGCGCATAGCGAGAGCGATAAAGTGCGCGGGGCGTATAACCGCGCAGAGTATCTGCCCGAGCGCAAGAAAATGATGCAGGCTTGGGCGAAGCACGTTGAGACGTTGCGCCAGGGCGCGAGGGTAATTCCGCTGCGCGCCACTGCCGCGTAACGATCTCCCACGCCTGGCGCTGCCTTCTACTCGGTCCGATAGAATTCTTCCGTAGGGGTTTGAAGGAGGATCATATATGCCGTCCGGGCTCGGTAGCGCGCTAACAGCGCATCAGCGTAGCGCATTACTCAAAGTCGTCCCGTTTTGGACGCGAAAGAGCTCCCCGGAACAGTTGCAAAAAATCGTAGGCGATATTCTGGGTTGTTTTGAGTATTGGAAAGTGAGCCAAGCGGATAGCGCCGGCCGGGTCAGGGTATTTCACCCGCTTACTATCGATCAACTTTCCGCTTATCCCGATGGCGAAATGATGTCCGCGAACGGTGTTGCACCCTGGCATTGTGCGGGCCCTTTCGTCCGAAACGAAATCGACCTGGCCTTCAAACTCTGGATTGATTCCGATGGACCGTTTGAAGCGATTCTGAACAAGTATGGCCATTGCCAGGTGTTTGCGCTCTGCGGTGGGCTTGCTGTGCGAAGGAAGGATGTCGATGCGGATTCGCTCATACGGTTGAATGGTTTTCTGGGTGAACATCTGGCCGTGTATGCGGACGTTGCAAGCGAATGGGTGATAGCGAATAGCAAATCGTCAGAGCAGCGCCGCCGTCAAGACGAAGGCCTGAAAACTGCGCGGGAAATCAGCGCGCAGAAGCGAAGTGAGAAGGCACGACAGCAGCACGAAAATATACGTCGCATGGCATTCGAGTATTTCCGAAGCCGACCGGCAGATCATGTCGACGCTGCGATTGCGCACATAGGCAAATATGTGAGGCTTTCACCCGCTACGATTATGGCCACTATCAAAGGCGTCCGAGCAGAGGCGTTGCGCTCTCTGAACAGAGACCATCCCAAGTAGGTACGCCTGAGCACACAGGCATCCCGAAGTTCGTCCGAAATCGTTCGCTCCGCCGTCGTTGTCGGCTCAAGAATCGTAGCCATGACTAACGACGGCCGCAGAAGGCCAAAGGAGCGTAATTCATGGCGCACGAACTTCCGGAAACAGGCTTTCTTCGCCTTTATACAATCATCGGTGATCCTGGCGACCCGGATGCCAACCCGCCCAGGCCGCCGATTCCTGCGCTCATCCCCGTCGGAAAATCGACATGGTGGAACGGCGTACGAAGCGGACGCTATCCGCCGGGCGTAAAAATCTCTTCACGTTGCACGGCATGGCGGGTTGAGGACTTCCGCAAGCTGATCGAGTCTCAGCGGTGAGTGGCCGCCATAAATGCGCCGTATCTCCGCCACTGGCAGGTTCTGGTGGCGAGGGTGCCCTTACATCGCTCACCACCACATGCTTGATTGCAGGTGCGGATGCCGAGAGCCCTGTCGCGCTGCTGGGAATGCGCGATGCGTGACGCCATCGACCAATTCCGGGCCGCAATTCAATCCGCCGGCCTTAACCCGCCGGACAGGATCGAACCGGATGGAAAGCTGCATCGCTTCGCCAGCAATGGCATGCGCGGCGACGATGCCGGATGGTATGCGCTGCACGATGACGGCATACCCGTCGGAAGCTTCGGCGACTGGCGCAGCGGGCAGTCACATACATGGCGGGCAGACCTAGGGCGGACGCATACGCCCGAGGACGAAGCCGCGCATCGCGCCAAAGTGGAGGCCATGATGCGTGAGCGCGACGCTGAAAGAGAACGTGAACAGGCCGAAGCTGCCATCAAGGCGGCGGCAATCTGGGAAGCTGCAAGACCGGCCCCGAACGATCATCCTTATCTTGTCCGAAAGGGAATCAAGCCCAGCGGCGCACGACTGCACAATGATACGCTGGTGATCGCCATGCGTAGGGATGGCGAGATTCGCTCCCTGCAATTCATTGGGCCAGATGGCGACAAGCGCTTCCTGACCGGTGGACGCGTGGCGGGGTGCTATTTCAGCATCGGCACTCCAAAGGGCGCGGCCGCATTGTGCATTGCTGAAGGCTTTGCAACGGGCGCGACGGTTCACGAGGCAACCGGTTATCCGGTGGCGGTAGCGTTCAACGCTGGGAACCTGGAGCTTTTGGCAAAGGCCATGCGCGACCGCTTCGCCGAGCTTCCGCTGATTATTTGCGCCGATGACGACGTTGCGACTAAAGGCAATCCGGGCATCACGAAAGCCACCGAGGCGGCGCGGGCCGTGGGCGGGGTGGTGGCCATTCCGAATTTCGGTAACGACCGGCCGCAAGGCGCGGCGGACTTCAACGATCTCGCTCAACTGTGCGGCATGCATGCCGTGGAAATCGCTATAGCGAATGTAGCCGCACCAACGACGACAGAGGCAAAACCCGGCACCCGCCACACAACCGGCGGCGTTACTCAGGGCGGCGGTTGGCCGGAGCCGCAACCGTTGGCGGTACGGGTGGAAGCGGAACCGTATCCGGTCGACGCACTTCCGGACACGGTCCGTGCGGCGGTGCTCGAGGTGCAGGGCTTCACCAAGGCACCGATTCCCCTGGTGGCATCGTCGGCGCTGGCGGCGCTGTCGTTGGCGATTCAAGCTCATGCAGATGCAAAGCGGGCTGAAAAGCTCCACGGGCCCGTCGGGCTGTTTCTGCTGACTATCGCCGACAGCGGCGAGCGCAAATCGACCTGCGACGGATTTTTCATGCAAGCAATCCGCGACTACGACGTCAGGCAAGCCGAGGCCGCGAAGCCGATCCTGAAAGACTACAAAGCAGCAATCGAAGCATGGGAAGCCGAGCGCGATGGGATCGTTTTGGCGATCAAGCAAGCCGGAAAGACAGCGAAGCCGGTGAACGGAAAAGACATCGATGCCCTGCGGGCGGAACTCGCCCAGCATCAGCACCGGAAAGCGGCGCCACCGAGAATCCCCCGTCTAATCTATGCCGATGCGACACCCGAGGCGCTGGCCTATGGATTGGCGCATTACTGGCCGTCCGGCGGCGTGGTCTCCGCAGAGGGCGGACTTGTTTTCGGTTCGCATGCGATGGGCAAGGATTCAATCATGCGCAATCTGGCGATGCTGAATCAACTATGGGACGGCAACCATCTGACCATCGATCGACGCACCACGGAATCATTCACCGTGAAGGGTGTGCGCCTGACGATGGCGTTGCAAGTGCAGGAGCCTACGCTGCGAGAATTCTTCGCCCGATCAGGTGCGCTGGCGCGCGGCACCGGATTTCTTGCTCGGTTCCTTGTCGCGTGGCCGGAGTCAACACAAGGCTATCGCCCCTTCACCGAAGCGCCGCCGAGCTGGCCACACCTCGAAAAGTTCAATCGACGGATTGCCGAGATTCTGGATCAACCGGCGCCCATCGATGACGATGGCGTTCTGTCCCCACCCCTGCTATCGCTGACAGCGGAAGCAAAGGCGGCATGGGTGCAATATCACGATGCGATCGAGAGCGAGCTTGCCAGTGGTGGCGAGCTCTACGACGTGCGTGATGTGGCGAGCAAGACCGCGGACAATGCCATACGGTTGGCGGCATTGTTCCAGATATTCGAGAGTGCGCGCAGCGCCGTCGGTCTGGATTGCTTCGAGTCGGGAAGCCGGATCGCGGCATGGCACCTGAATGAATCACGGCGCTTTCTTGGAGAGCTTGCGGCTCCGGTGGAGCTGGCGAATGCGGCGCGGCTCGATAGATGGTTAATTGAGTATTGCAAGCGCGAACGAACGCACTTTGTACCGATTGCCAAGCTGCAACAAGGCGGGCCCGGCGGACTGCGAAGCAAGGCGACCATTGAGACCGCATTGCGCGAACTGGAAGAATCGAGTCGGGCGCGGCTGGTGCGTGACGGCAAGCGAAAAATGATTGCGGTTAATCCGGCTCTCGTTATCGAAGGGGGCGCATCGTGACCCTTGCCGCACTGATCCGAAAACGTGAGACTGAAAAATCTGCGAACGATAATCCTGCTAAAGATGCTAACGATGGGCGAACACGAGGCGAACCATTAGCAGGATTAGCAGCTTTTGCATTAGCAAACCCAGCGGAAGCGAGAACCGAATCCCTCCCGGTCCCGGGCGCAGACGGCAGGCGGCAACGAGTGCTTGCGATGCTGGCCGATAATCCAGCGCTGCGGCTGGCTGTTGTCTGTGATGGGTATCGCGACCCAGTTCCAGTGGCGCTAGCAATCCGCGACAAAGGAACGTGCGAGGTATTGATACCTGCTGTGCGATTTGATCCGTTTGATCTGCTCGATCTTGTCGAGCGGCACGCAGCGATACACTGAACACGGTTCGCACCCACCAACGGCCGCAACGAGTCGATCAACAGTCGTAGCCCTGAAGGCTGAGCGCCTGTTTGATTCTCAAGACGAGGACCGCTCCTATCCGTTGCGGTCATTCGGCCAGAAGTACATAGCATCGCGCTGGCCGGCGAAAGCGGCGCGAACACTCGAAACTCTCGTTGAACGGAGCTCGCCCCACCTGTGCCATGTTTCCTACGCAGGCGATTGCAAGGGGCGGTGGTACTACGACCTAAGCTCGACAGACCCAGGATGCCAGCACCGTTAGCCTGAACGCAGATTGGCTGCGAGGGCAACGTCATGTGGATTCCGCGTCGGCAGAGTGGGGCACAGCGCCAGGGCTCGTGGTCGTGTGTGATCGCGCGCGCGCTCAACGGCGGTGGTGCAAGAGCGTGCTCGTCGTTCTAGCGCATCATGGCGTCGGCACGGCAGCCCGCGCAGGCGGGCGCAAGGTTTTGCTACGAGCGGCACCGGCCTGAGGAAACGACGCTCAATCGGGTCGTGCAGGAAGAGCTCGAGACCTTACTCGCCCAGGTCGAGGCGCAAACAGGCTCGGGCCTGCCGCAGTTCATCCAAGACGAGTTCGACGCGTATCTGCAGTGCGGCATCCTCGCCCACGGCTTCCTGCGTGTGCGTTGTGCCGAGTGCGCACATGAGAAGCTGGTCGCGTTCTCGTGCAAGCGACGGGGGTTCTGCCCCTCGTGCGGGGCACGTCGCATGGCCGAGACGGCGGCGGTGCTGGCGGATCGGGTCGTACCGCGGGTGCCGGTCAGACAATGGGTGCTGTCGTTTCCGATCCCGCTACGGATTCGGCTCGCCGCCCATCCCGATTTGCTCACACCGGTGCTGGGGATCGTGCA
>JAJTHU010000068.1 GCA_021300055.1 Nitrosomonadaceae bacterium
AGCCAGAACCAGTAGATTCGCGTGAGGCGATCGCCAAAATCGCTGCAGGCGCTGGGCTAGAGACCACCACCGCACTTGCGCCGCTGCCCAATTTGCGCGCGCTACGCTGGGTGACGTTGACAGAACGCGATGGGGCAAATGGTATGCGCTGCCGCATTGTCTGGGTCAGCCCAGCCAAGACCATCTACTTACTCCGTAACTACCAGACGCGCGAGTATCTCGCGCTTCCGATGGCGGAGTTCGCTCAGCGCTTTCGTGGTGGCTATGCTGAGGTGGCTCCCGGTCTGGAGCTCATCACACTGTTTTTTCTGAGAAATAAGTCTCGGATAAGGTTCTGGCAATTGGTCATAACCGCGCGCGTTAGAATGCGCCGATGTCATCGACTAAGAGACTTGCCATGCGTGCCAGCCCTGCCCAATTGACGCCTCGTTCGGCGTCTTCAATCGCTCTTTTTGTTGCGAGCGCCGCTCTGTTCGGGTGTGCGCAGCTCCCACAGAACGCTGTGCCTCCTACCGCTGTGGTAGCAGCCTCGGGTGCGGTCGATTGTGTCACCGCCAACGCCATGAGCGACAAAGCGTTCGCGAAAACGATCGACGTTACCGTGCAATGGCTCGACGCGTTACGCACTTTTGGCAAGACCGACAACGCCGGCGTTTGTCGGATGAGCTGGAACGAGCGTAACGACCTAATGCTCGCACACCGCAACACCCTCAAGGATCCAAATCGCAAGACCCTGCGCGCACCCAAAAAAGAATACATCGCCATGTGGGATGCCGATGACTTTGGCAATCAACCCACCTCATCGCAAAAAGTGCGCGCCGACCTAAAGCGGCGCGAGCTCGCAGAACTTAACTTCAAGGGTATGGCGAAAGCCGCGGGCATCCGGCAGAACGCGTGGACATTTCTGGGCCCAGGCAACGTCGGCGGGCGGATACGTGCCGTGGTTTTCGACCCTCGTAATCCAAACCGCTTTTTTATTGGCGCGGCCACCGGTGGCATCTGGCTTAGCAACGACGCTGGACAGACCATTACCCCTGTTGCGGACTTCAGTGGCAACTTGGCGATAGGTGCGATGGCCATCGACCCTGTCAATCCCAATGTGATGTACGCGGGGACGGGTGAAAGCTTTGCCGGTTTTGCAGGCATCGGTGTTTTCAAGAGCACGGATGGCGGCTTGACTTGGAATCTTCTTCCGTCAACGTCGACCGATACCAATGCAGATTGGACCACCACCAACCGCATTGCCGTACACAGCACCAATTCCAGCATCGTGCTTGCGGGCAACCAAGGCGGCGTTTATCGCTCGACGAATGGTGGTCAAAGCTGGACGCGAGTGCGGCAAGGCACCACGCTCGATGTCCAGTTCGACCCGAACGTGCCTGACAGGGTCGTCGCGTCAGGCACTGGCGGCTTTGCCTACTACTCGACTGACGCAGGCCAGACCTGGACCGACGCACCGCGCTTCTTCAGCAACACCCCGCGCGGACGGGGCAATACGGCGCGAAGCGAGTTTGCTTGGGCGAAGGCAACACCAGGGCTCGTCTATGCCTCGGTAGACAACACCGACCAAACCAGTGGATCGCGCGGTGAGGTCTACAAGTCGGAAGACGGCGGCGTGACGTGGACATTCTTATCATCGCCCAAGCACATGGCACAGCAAGGCGATTACAACAATACAATCTGGGTTGACCCGACCAACTCGCAGAATGTTGTCGTCGGCGGCCTAGACCTCTACCGCTCTATCGATGGGGGCGTCACCTTTACTCGCATAAGCACATGGCAGGCAGCTGGCCCTGGTCTGCCGCAACCGCACGCGGATCATCACCAAATCGTCTCGCCGCCGAACTACAGCAGCGGTAACCCTGTGGTCTACAGCGGAAACGATGGTGGACTGGTGCGTTCGACGGATATCTTCAGTGCGAGCGCCAACGGCACTTCTAACTGGCAGAACCTCAACAACGAGCTTGGCATTACACAGTTTTACGGTGGTGCCGGTCGTGCCGCAGCTGGCGGGCGAATCATCGGCGGCACGCAGGATAACGGTGATTTACGCTTGAGCGCAGGGACGAGCTGGACACGCATCGGCGGCGGTGATGGTGGATTTGCCGCAGTCGATCCGATCGATGACAGCACGCATTACGGAGAGTACGTTTACGCCTCGATCCGGCGCTACGGTGGCGCCGGTTCACGCTATATCTGTAACGGCATCACCGAGGGCAAGAAGGACGAAAGCAACATCACCTACTGCGGGCCCAACGCGACCGAGCAAACGAACTTCATCACCCCGTTCATCCTCGACCCAAACGCACGCGATCGCATGTTGGTCGGTGCCGCGTCGCTGTGGGTGAGTGACGATGTAAGAACCGTTGTAGCACCTTCATGGCGCGCCATCAAGCCACCGGCGACGGCCGCAGGCTCTGTGCGCTTTATCAATGCGATCGACGTACAGCGCGGCGACTCCAACGTCATTTGGGTCGGACACAACGGCACGAATAGCGCGGGCACACCGACGCCGATTTTCAAGACCACCGACGGGCTCTCTAGCTCACCTACATGGGTAAACGTCGCTCAATCCGGCATGCCTTCGTCGACGATCAATCGTGTGACGATCGACCCAGACAACCCCAACCGCGTCTGGGTCGCATACTCGGGTTTCGCATCCAGCCGCTTGTGGGTCACTGAAAACGGTGGCACAACTTGGCGCGACATTTCGTCCGGCCTACCTGCGGTCACACTGCACGACGTGAAGCGCCATCCGGTGCAACCGAACTGGCTGTATGTTGCCGCAGCGAATGGTGTGTATACGTCAGAGAACCTTGGCACCACGTGGACCTCGACCAACGACGGCCCGAATAGCGTGCGCGTTCGCGAATTGGTTTGGTTCGACAACACCACACTCATTGCGGTCACACACGGCCGTGGCATGTTCCGCACTTCGGCCATCCCCGACAACGTCAGCACCTTGGGATTCACCAGTTCGACGGCGAGTGCAACGGACGGCGGCGGCAGCGTCAACCTCACCGTGCAGCGCATCGGCACAATTGCCACTGCGGTATCGGTGAACTACACCACGCAAACGGCGAGTAGTGGTATCGGCAATGCGATTGCGGGCACTGATTTCACAACAACGACGGGTGCGTTGAACTGGTCGACCGGTGACGGCTCAACCAAGGTGATCTCGGTGCCAATTCGGGCGACACCCAGCGGTCGTGGCTATCGCAACTTCAGCGTCACGCTCAGCAACCCCACGAACGCATCGCTAGGCACTTCCATTAGCACTGTGACCCTGACTGATAGCCAGGCCGATGCATTCCCAGCAGGCTGCGCTGTGCCCACCAACGGCTGGTCGGTACCCGCTGGCGCGAATGCAGGCTGGGTAGTGGCTGCCAACGCAGCAACCGAGGGCACTTGCAGTCTGCGCGCGGCGCCGATTGGCGACAATCAGCGCGCGACGATTCAATTCACAGGTAACTTCTTGGCGGGCAACGTGACGTTTGATCGCCGTGTCAGCAGCGAGTCTACGTACGATTGTCTGCAGTTCACCATCGACGGGGTGGTACAGAACCTATCGAGCAACTGTTCGGGTGCGGGTTTGGTTGGTGCGTCAGGTGAAACCGGCTGGGCCTCGATGTCGTTCCCGATTGCAGCCGGCACGCGCACCTTGACCTGGAGCTACATCAAGGACGAAAACACTATCGACGGCAGCGACACGGCATGGATCGACAAGCTGTCCATGCCACTCGCCTCAAGCGCCGTCACCCTCACGGTCACGCGCTCGGGCGCCGGTGCGGGTACGGTGACATCATCAATCGGCAGCATTAACTGTGGCAGCACGTGCAGCGGGTCGGTCGCGCAGGGCAGCACGGTGACACTCACTGCTACTGCTGCAAACGGCTCATTCCTCACGGGCTGGACAAACTGCACCTCTGTCACCAACACCACCTGCACCGTGACCGTCAACGCAGCAGCGACCGTGACGGCAAACTTTGCGCTGCTGCCAGCGTTGGCGCAGCTTTCCAAGCGCGGTGGATACGATCTTGATGGCAATGGCCGCAGTGCCATCGTAGTACGATCGCCGGGCAGCAACCAGTTGATGGCGGGCCGCTTGGTCAACAACGCATTCCAGTGGACTAGCATGGCGGATCCCGGCCCTGACTTCCGCTTGCTTGGTGCGACGGACTTCCTCGGAAACGGCCGCGCGGATCTCGGGCTGCTGCGTGAAAACCCACTCAACAGCAACGGTCAAGGTGCGGCCCAGTACTGGCCGAACTTCGCTGGCAATGCGCCTGTTTTTCTACGCGATGTGCGTCCGGCGTGGGATGTGCAAGCGATTGGCGATCTCGACGGTGACGGCTTCGGCGATTTGGTCTGGCGCTTCCGCGGACAGAGCGCAAACATTGATGACCAAGGCGTTTCGTACATTTGGTTTACAAGCAGCGGCAGCGTCGCACAAGTACGCAAGCGCGGCGGGGCGCCGCTCACCTGGACACTGCTTGGCGCTGCCGACCTGAATGGCGACGGTGCGGCGGACATGATTTACGTGAGC
>JAJTHU010000215.1 GCA_021300055.1 Nitrosomonadaceae bacterium
AAGCTTTTTGTAGGCGACGAAAGCCACCAGAATTAGCAAGACGAGCGCAGTGATGCTGGCGATCACCCATTTCTTCTTCAATGTCGGCAGCAATTGCATTACGACCGAACCTCAGTGATGATCGGCGTATGATCCGAAGGCCGCTCCAACTTTCTCGGCTCAACGTCGATCACCGAAGACGTCACCCGCTCGGCCAGAGTCTTCGTCACCAAAATGTGATCGATGCGCAAACCCAAATTGCGCTTGAAGCCGTTCATGCGGTAATCCCACCAGGTAAAGCTCTTTTCGGGCTGCTCAAACATTCGAAAGCTATCGGTGAGCCCCAGCGCAACGAGTGCCTGAAAGTGTTCGCGCTCCGGGGGACTCACCAACACTTGCCCTTCCCACGCCTTGGGGTCATGCACGTCGCGATCTTCGGGGGCGATGTTGTAGTCGCCGAGCAGGGCCACGTCACCGTACTCTGCAATCGTGCGCTGCATGTAGCTGCGTAGACCCGTGAGCCATTGCATCTTGTATTGGTATTTCTCACTATCGAGCGATTGGCCGTTGACCACGTATGCGCACACGACGCGAACACCGTCGATGGTCGCGGCGATAAGGCGCTTTTGCTCGTCGGCGAAATCAGCCATGTCCTTCACCACATCCTCTGGCCGCGCTTTGGAGAGGATGGCCACACCGTTGTAAGTTTTCTGTCCGTTGAATATGGCGTTGTAGCCGATCTCATCGAACGCAGCCGTGGGGAACTTAGCGTCCTCGAGCTTCAGCTCCTGCAAACAAAGCGCATCGACAGGATTGGCTTTCAACCATTCGATGACGTGGCCCAAGCGAACATTCAATGAGTTGACGTTCCAAGTAGCGATCTTCAACAGCTGTCTCCAATCTCAGTTCGTCGCTTCTACAAACGCAGGCGGGAAGCAATCGTTCGAAATCGATGCTAGCAGCGCGAGGCGGCGTTGAGACGAGCGGCTGTGTGCTTGAGCGCACATAGAGCGAGCCAAGCGCCGTATCGCGTTGCGCAGCCGATTTCGTCCTAGGCCGCCATTTTCATGCCATTGTGGCGGAGTAGATGATCAATCTCTGGCTTTCGCCCGCGGAACGCCACAAACGACTCCATCGCTGGGCGACTACCACCGCGCGCCAACACTTCGCGTCGGAAACGCGCGCCCGTTTCGCGATTAAGTACACCGCTTTCTTCGAACGCAGCATAGGCGTCCGCTGACAGCACCTCCGCCCATTTGTAGCTGTAGTAACCCGCAGCGTATCCACCGCCAAAGATATGCCCAAACGAATGCGGCATACGATTGAAGTGTGGATACTCAACTACGGCCACTTGCTCGCGCACACGACGCGCCAACGCCATGATGTCGTCAGCGCCCGCGTCGAAGTCTGTGTGTGCATGCATATCGAGCAGCGCGAACTCGAGCTGCCGCACGAAGCCCATGCCGGCTTGGAAGTTTTTGGCGGCGATCATTTTGTCGAACAACGCGCGCGGCAGCGGCTCGCCCGTGTCGACATGTGCTGTCATCTTCTGCAGCACATCCCACTCCCAACAGAAGTTCTCCATGAACTGCGAGGGCAACTCCACGGCGTCCCACTCGACGCCATTGATGCCCGACACGCCAAGCTCGTCGACTTCGGTGAGCAACTGGTGCAAACCGTGACCAAACTCGTGGAACAGCGTGATGACATCGTCGTGCGTGAACAGTGCAGGTTTGTTTCCCACGGGAGCAGGGAAGTTGCACGTCATGTAAGCCACGGGATGCTGCACGCGCGCGCCTATACGGCGGCGATTGATGGCGTCATCCATCCACGCGCCACCACGTTTGTTCTGTCGCGCATACAAATCGAAGTAGAACTGTCCGATGCGCTTGCCGTCTGCGTCGACCACATCGTAGAAGCGCACGTCGGAATGCCACGTCTCTGCTTGCGTCGGCACAAATCGCACGCCGTAGATGGATTCGACCACGTACATCAAACCTGCGATGACGCGCTCCTCAGAGAAGTATTGCTTCACCTCGTTCTCTGAAAACGCATAGCGATGCTGGCGCAATTTTTCAGAGATGTAGCCGACATCCCAAGTATTTACTTCAGCCATGTTGAGTTCTTGCCGCGCAAACGCGACGAGCTCCTGCCAATCCTGCTCAGCGAATAGCTTTGATTTAGAGACCAGATCGTTCAGAAACGCCACAACCTCATCGGGTGATTCGGCCATTTTTGCGGCGAGCGAAACCTCGGCGTAGTTTTTGAAGCCGAGCAACGCAGCCAATTCAGCACGCAGCTGCAGAATGCGTGCGATCAAACCGCTGTTGTCCCAATCTTTGTTCGCACCGAGTTCTGACGCACGAGTGACATAGGCGCGGTACATCAACTCACGCAGCGGGTGATAGGCCGCGTATTGCATCACAGGCAAATACGACGGCGCATGCAGGGTGAATTTCCAGCCTTCCACGCCCTCTTGCTGTGCCGCCTCTCGCGCCGCGTCGATGGCATCTTGCGGCAAGCCCGCGAGTTGGGCGGCGTCCCGCACGATGTGCGAGAACGCGTTGGTCGCATCGAGCACGTTATCGTTGAAACGCGACATGAGCGTCGACAGTTCTTCCGAAACCACCTGGAATCGCGCTTTCTTGTCCGCAGGCAGTTCGGCACCGCCTAAACGAAAGTCGCGAATCTCGTTGTCGAGCGTCTTGCGCTGGGCATCCGACAGACCGCCAAACCCGCCATTTGGCGGGGTGTTTGAGGCATTTTTGCCTGAAAGTGCCCGTATTTCCTTGTACCTTGCAAACAGTGCCTCGTTTTGCGATAGCGCCGTCCACCACTGCGTCACGGCAGGAAGCATGCCGTTGTACGCCTCACGCAGCGCCGGTGAATTCACCACTGCGTTGAGGTGGCCGACGACGCCCCAAGCGCGCGAAAGTTTTTCGTTTGCATCGTCAATCGGTGTGACCGTGTTGTCCCACGTCGGTGGTTCAGCATTGGCCAATACGCGATCCACCGTGGTCGTGGCCTCAGACATCAACTGTTCGATCGCAGGCTTGACGTGGTCGGGAGAGAAAGAATGGAAGCGCGGAAGGGTAGAAAAGTCGAGTAGTGGATTCATGACATGCAACTCATTGGGTTCATTGATCATGCGCCCGACCACGCGAGATGGTCGCGTGGTCGTGCGCTGAGGTTGTGGCGTGCTGGAGTGTTACTACGCTGAGTAGACGATTCGTCCCGCGCAAATCGTGTGTGCCACTTTGCCCTGCAACTCGCGACCGAGCCAAGGCGTGTTCTTGCCCTGCGACACCAGCGTCTCACGCGTCACCGCCCAGTACGCGCGCGGATCGAATATGCACAAATCAGCGAGCGCACCCGCGGTGATTGGACCCTGCGTCTTGCCCAGAATGCGCGCCGGCTTCAATGAAATGCGCGCGATGGCCTCCGCCAACGGCACATGTTGTTGCTCTGCCCATTTCAAGGTCAGCGGCAGCAGCATTTCGAGTGCAGACGCGCCCGGTGTTGCTTCGCCGAACGGGACGTTCTTTTCATCATCATCCGTCGGCGTGTGGTCCGAACAAATGGCGTCGATGGTGCCATCGATCACCGCGGCGCTCAGTGCGTCGCGATCGGCAGGGCTACGCAACGGTGGTGCAAATCGGTATTGGGAATCGAAGTAACCGATGTCGCGATCGGTAAGCAACAGATGATGAATGCCGACGTCGCAAGTAAGCGGCAGGCCCTCTGCCTTTGCGCGCCGCACCAGCTCCACACCTTTTGCTGACGACAAGCGCGCCAGATGCACGCGTACGCCAGTCTCGCGCATCAGTGTGGTGATGGTGGCAATCGCAACGGTTTCTGCGGTGACCGGAATCCCTGCAAGCCCCAAGCGCGAGGCCACTTCGCCGTCATGCGCAATGCCGCCACGTGCGAGGTGTGCATCCTCGGGGCGTAGCCAAATCGTAAATCCGTACGTGGCTGCGTACTGCATCGCGCGATACAACACCGTGGTATCCACGATCGGGCGATCAGCTTGAAAGAAACCCAAGCAGCCCGCCTCGGTGAGTTCGAGCATCTCAGCGAGCTTTTCACCTTTGAGTCCGGCCGTAAGCGCGCCAAGCGGATAGATACGCGCTTGGTTCAGCGTCCATCCACGTCGCTTCAGCATTTCAACGAGGCCCGGCTCATCGAGCACAGGCTCTGTGTCTGGCGGCACAACGAGCGAAGTCACGCCGCCCGCAGAAGCCGCCATCAACTCCGATTCGAGTGTGGCTTTGTGTTCGTACCCCGGCTCACGCAGTCGCGCAGAAAGGTCAACCAAACCTGCAGTCACGATCTTGCCGGCTGCATCAAGCACCTTGTCCGGCTTCCAACCTGCCGGTGCCTGGCCCACTGCGGTAATGCGGTCATCGGTCATAAACACGCTGGCCACTTGATCGGTGCCAGAGGCAGGATCGAGTACACGCCCGCTGCGAATTTCTAGTTGCGTACTGGTTGTGGTGTCGATGCTCATGCTGCACCTCCGCCCGCCACAATCGACATCACCGCCATTCGTACCGCAATGCCAAACGTCACCTGCGGCAAGATCACCGCTTGTGCACCGTCCGCGATGCGCGATTCGATTTCAACGCCGCGATTCATCGGCCCTGGGTGCATCACAATCGCGTCGGGCTTGGCGCGCGCCAGCTTCTCGGCGGTCAGACCAAAACTCTTGTAGAACTCTTGCGCGCTCGGCAGCAGCGGGCCTTCCATGCGTTCATTCTGTAAACGCAGCATCATCACCACGTCGCAGCCTTCAATGCCACGCTTCATGTCGTGGTGGACCGACACGCCCATGCGTTCGCATTCGGTGGGAATCAACGTCTTCGGCCCCACCACCCGCACATCCGGGCAACCGAGTGTCGTCAGCGCGTGAATGCCTGAGCGCGCAACGCGTGAGTGCAAGATGTCGCCAACAATCGCCACGCTTAGGTTGTGGAACGACTTTTTGTAATGGCGAATGGTGTACATATCCAGCAAGCCCTGCGTCGGGTGTGCGTGGCGTCCGTCACCCGCATTCACGACTGCCACGCCCGGACGAACCAAGTTTGTATGTTTAGCAATGAGATGGGGTGCGCCGGATTGCGCGTGCCGCACCACAAACATGTCCGCGTCCATCGCGATCAGATTGTCGATCGTGTCGATGAGGGACTCGCCTTTCGCCGTCGACGAGGCACCGATATTCAGATTGATGACGTCGGCAGACAGGCGCTTCGCCGCGATCTCAAACGTGGTGCGCGTGCGCGTCGAGTTTTCAAAGAATAAGTTGAACACCGACTTACCGCGCAGCAGTGGCACCTTCTTTACCTCGCGGTCACCAACCGACACAAACTGTGCGGCGGTATCGAGGATGTTTTCGATGATGGCTTTTGGCAAACCATCGATGGTCAGCAGGTGCCGGAGTTTCTTATCGGCTGTCAGTTGAGGATTGGTCGTGAGCATTAGCGTGGCAGGATCTCGAAGCGTAGGTGCCCATCTGCGCGCGTCAGATCAAGGGCTTGGTTAGGGTCGAGCGGGAGCGTCATCGCGACGAACTGCGCTTCGATAGGTAATTCTCGGCCAGCGCGATCGATCAGCACCGCGAGACGCACGCGCTTTGGACGACCAAAATCGAACAGCTCGTTGAGTGCTGCGCGCACGGTGCGCCCTGACTCGAGCACATCATCCACGAGCAGCACGTCGCTGCCATCGACACTGAAATCGAGCGCGGTGCTCTGCTTTTGCGGGTGCAGTCCCCGGTGCGCAAAATCGTCGCGGTGCAGCGTGACAGCAATGCTGCCACCCAGCGCTCGGCCCAGCCTGGTTGCAAGGCGTTCAGCGATCCACGCGCCACCGGAATGAATGCCGACGACGACTGTCCCCTCATCGGTGGCGCCGATCTTCTCGGCCAAAACGTCGATGAGCTGTTCGGCATCAAGCTGCATGTGCGGCTCCGGGTTGACGAATGCTATCGAGCCACGATTGCAAAATGATTGCAGCGGCTTCCGCGTCAAGGTGTGGCTTCTGCGCGCGCCCCACCACACCACGCTCGGCCAGTTGCGCCGACGCCTCGCTCGAACTCAAGGTCTCGTCAACATAGGCGACGGGGCGCTTGAAGTGTTCGGTCAATCGATTGCCGAAGCGCTTCGCAAGGTGCGCGATTTCGTGCGGACGTCCATCCGCGTGTGCGGGCTGGCCAACAACGAAAACATGCGGCTGCCATTGCGCGACCAACTCGCCAACCGCCTTGAGTCGATCCGCGTTCGAGGTGGCGTGAATGATGGTGAGCGGCGTGGCAACGCCAATGGTGGTGTTGCCGGTCGCGACGCCTATACGTCGTTCGCCAAAATCAAATCCAATAACGGTCGCATGCGCGGGGAGTGAGCCAGGTAGCGAAAGCGCTGGCGCCGCGCTCATGCGTGACCCACCGCATCAGATAGCATTGCCGGGTGCACGCCGAGTTTTTGCATCGCCGCCGCGACCTTTTCCTCATCGGGCAGATCGAAGAGCAAATGCAGGTCCGCTTCCACGGTGAGCCAACCGTTGCGTTTGATTTCTTCTTCAAGCTGGCCCGGCGACCATCCGGCATAGCCCAAGGTCACGATGACACGGTCGGGGCCTTCGCCACGCGCCATGGCCTCAAGGATGTCGCGCGAAGTGGTCATACCGACATTCGCATCAACCTTAAGCGTTGAGTTCCAATCACCCAGCGGCTGGTGCAACACAAATCCGCACTCGACCTTCACCGGGCCACCAAAGCGCACCGCATCCTGTGCAAACGCGGCATTGTCGAGGCTGATGTTGACCTGCTCAAACAAATGACCGAGCGTAATGTCGATCGGCTTATTGATCACCAGACCAATAGCGCCGTTCTCGGAATGCTCACAAATGTAGGTGAGGGTATTCGAGAAATACGGATCAGCCATGTTGGGCATGGCGATCAGAAAGTGGTTTGTGAGATTGATGGTTTCCATCAAAATGCCATTTTACGCGCTTCCCCTCTGCGAAGCCACCGTTACGAAGCCACTTTTCCCACAGCCGTTCCTCTTTTCCAACCGACGCCACTACGCATGTCTTCTGCTCTTTTTTGGTTTCGCCGCGACCTACGCGTCGATGACAACGTCGGCCTTGCCGCGGCATTGCACGCCGCCCGTCGGGTTTACTGCGTGTTTGTGTTCGACCGCGACATCCTTGATCAGCTGCCGAGCCGCCAAGATCGCCGCGTCGAGTTCATTTGGGAGAGCGTGTTAGCGCTACGCCAAGATTTGCGCCAGCGTGGTGGCGATCTGCTTGTCATGCATGCCGCTGCACGCGATGCAATTCCCGCATTAGCAGCACAGTTGCGGGTGGAAACAGTTTTCACCAATGAGGACTATGAACCGGACGCCGTGGCTCGTGATGAAGCGGTACGTCGCGCCCTCGATGCGCAGGGCATCTCGTTTGAGACCCGCAAGGACACCGTGATCTTTGCGAAGGACGAAGTGCGCACCCAGAGCGGCGGTGTGTACAGCGTCTTCACGCCGTACAAGAACGCGTGGCGCAAGAAACTCAGCGACGACGACTTGCGCGAACACCGCATTGACGAAGTGCAAACTCACCTTGCGACCCCCGTTCAGGCCAAAAATGCCTCAAAAGGCGCGCCAGTGCTGGACTTTGATGCTTTTTCGCTCGAGGCGATGGGCTTTGGGCGAACCAACTTGTCGTCATTGGGCGTGATTCCCGGCAGCGTCGGCGCCGACAAATTGCTGCAAGATTTTTTGCCGCGCATCGCGCGCTATAAGGACGCGCGGGATTTACCCGCCGTGAAGGGCGTCTCCTACTTGAGCGTGCACAATCGTTTTGGCACGGTATCGATTAGGCGCTTGGCTTCGCTCGCCTACGCCGAAGTAGTGCGTGGTACCGGCATCGGTGCCGAAACGTGGCTCAACGAATTGGTATGGCGCGATTTTTACTTCCAGATCATCTGGCATCACCCACACGCTGCAAAGGGCGCGTTCCGGCCGGAATATGACGCATTACAGTGGCCTAACGACGAGACGCTGTTTCGCGCTTGGTGTGACGCGCGCACGGGCTACCCGATCATCGATGCAGCCATGCAGCAGATCAACCAAACCGGCTACATGCACAATCGCCTGCGCATGATCGTGGCCTCGTTTCTCACTAAGGATTTGTTGATCGATTGGCGTTGGGGGGAAAAGTATTTCGCCGACAACCTGATCGACTTCGATCTCTCAGCGAACAACGGCGGCTGGCAGTGGGCGGCGTCGACGGGTTGTGACGCGCAGCCGTACTTCCGCATTTTCAATCCGGTGACGCAAAGCGAGCGCTTCGATGCAGAGGGCAAGTTCATTCGTCGCTACTTGCCTGCGCTCGCGAAGGTCCCCAACAAGTTCATCCACGCGCCATGGACGATGCCGCCACTCGACCAGCAAGCCGCTGGTTGCATCATTGGTCGCGACTACCCCGCGCCGATTGTTGATCATGCCGTCCAGCGGGAAAAGGCGCTTTCGTTGTTCGGTGCCGTTAAAAAGCTCGCCAACTAGCGCAGCGACACGCGTGATGCGTCGGGCCGCGCGGCGGGCCGGCTCGCAGAATCCGACCTGAACTCTTCCCAGCGGTAGGGGTCAAGATAATGTTGCGTTGATCTCCCTCTCGAACGCGCCTAACCAAGCCTCCACCGATGCCCCACGAAACCAACCTGATCAGCACCATCGCCGTCGGTCTCGGCCTCGCGATGGTTTTTGGTTTTGCGGCAGCGCGGCTAAAGGTGCCACCATTAGTGGGCTACCTGCTGGCAGGGATTGCCGTCGGTCCGCACACACCCGGCTTTGTGGCTGACGTCGCGCTCGCCACACAGTTGGCAGAGATCGGTGTGATGTTGCTGATGTTCGGCGTTGGCCTGCATTTCTCGCTAGGCGACTTGCTGGCGGTACGGCGCATCGCCATTCCCGGCGCGCTCGTGCAAATGGCAGTAGCAACGCTACTCGGCATGGCGGCCGCCACGATATGGGGCTGGTCGATTGGCGCTGGGCTGGTGTTCGGGATTTCCCTCTCCGTCGCAAGTACGGTGGTGCTGCTGAAAGCCTTGGAGTTGCGCGGCCAACTCGAGTCTGCCAATGGTCGCATCGCGGTCGGTTGGCTGGTCGTCGAGGACCTCGCGATGGTGATCGTGCTGGTGATGCTTCCGCCTCTTGCAGTCTTTCTCGGTGGTAACGCACCCAATATCCCCGCCGCCGCAGGCGAATCGGTTTGGAGCGTCCTCGCGATCACGTTGCTGAAGGTGGCTGCCTTTGTCGCGCTGATGCTGCTTGTCGGGCGAAAGCTCTTTCCAAAGATTCTTTGGCTCATCGCCAGCCAAGGCTCGCGCGAGCTCTTCACGCTTTGCGTGATTGCGGCCGCGCTGGGCATTGCGTTTGGTGCCGCTGCATTGTTTGGGGTGTCGTTTGCGCTGGGTGCGTTTTTCGCGGGTATGGTGCTGCGCGAGTCACCGCTGAGTCATCGCGCTGCGAACGAATCGCTTCCGCTACGCGATGCGTTTGCGGTGTTGTTCTTTGTCTCAGTCGGCATGCTCTTCGACTGGCGCGTGCTTATCGAGCACCCCTTCAAGGTGCTTGGGGTGGTTGTGATCATCTTGATCGGCAAGACACTTGCCGCCATCGGTCTAGTGCTGCTGTTGCGGTACCCGCTGAATACCGCGCTCACGGTGGGCGTTAGTCTTGCCCAGATCGGAGAGTTCTCGTTTATCTTGATTGGCCTCGGCGTGGCGCTCAACGTCGTGCCAACCGAAGCGCAGAGCCTCGTGTTGGCGGGCGCCCTGATCTCGATCGCAGCGAATTCTCTGCTATTTGCGTGCATTGAACCGGCGCAACGCTGGATTCGCTCGCGCTCTTTTCTCGCGCGACGCTTCGACCGACCGGCCGATCCACTCGCGGTACTGCCGATGGAGACGCCGCGCTCGCACTTGAGCGGACAGGTCGTTATCGTCGGATATGGTCGCGTAGGTCGGCAGGTGGCCGAACGCCTTAGTGCGGCTGGGGTTCACTTCATCGTTGCTGAGCAACAGCGCGAGCTCGTCGAAAGGCTTCGCGAAACCGGCATCGATGCGGTCTGCGGAGATGCGGCCGACCCAGCTGTGCTGATTCAGGCACATATTGCCCACGCCGCAGCATTGGTCATTGCCTCACCCGACAGCACGCAAGTTGGCAAGATGATCGAGACGGCGAAAACACTGAACCCAACGATTCGTGTCGCCATACGCGTCGATGGCGGCACTCACAGCGAGCGTGAAGTCGCGCGATTGAACAACGAAGGTGCCGGAACGGTGTTTACGCCTGAAGCAGCGTTGGCCGAGCGCATGAGTGTAGAGGTCTTGCGCTGGCTCCAACCCACGGAGACCAAAACCTAATTCGCTCGAGCTGTCGAAGGTTCGGTTTGGAACAGCCTTGTCGCCAACAACAGCGCGACAACCAATGCAACTAACTGTGCGAGGATGAACCCCGGCGCGTCCTGCCAGCGAATGCCGGCAAACGAATCGCTCAGCGATCGCGCAATGGTGACTGCTGGGTTGGCAAACGAGGTAGACGCGGTAAACCAGTAAGCCGCTGTGATGTAGCAGCCGACAGCAACCGCGATGGACTCTTTCCGGTGGCGCGCCACGCTGGCGATGACGATCAAAAGTCCAAACGTGGCAACGAACTCCGCAAACATCTGCGCAGTACCCGTTCTTGCTTTTGTTGAAAGCTGGAGGACAGGTACTGCGAACATGAGGTGCGTGGCCCAAACACCGACGATCCCTCCGCCGATTTGTGCGCAAAGATAAGCGGGCACTTCTCGCCAGGGTAATTGACGCTGTGCCGCGTCCATCAGCGTAACAACCGGATTGAAGTGCGACGACACCGGGCCAAAGGTGAGGATCAATGCAACTAGCCCTGCGCCCGTGGCCAGCGTATTCGCGATTAGCGCCACCGCAACGTTGCCACCCGACAATCTCTCGGCCATGATGCCAGAGCCCACCACAATGGCGAGCAAGAACGCGGTACCCAGCGCCTCGGCACCGAGTCGCTGGCCTAGGGTCGCGCCACTCATGCTGTTGCAGCGTCGCTGTGAATCCGCTTGAGCGTGTCCGATTGCGCGAGATGCGCCAACTTTTCGTCTGAGAGGCTGACCAAGAGATCGATGCGCCGCTTAATGGCGTTCATCGTCGCTGCGAAGGCATGGCGTTTCGTTTCGTCATCCCCTTGGGTGTCGGAGGGATCTGGAAAACCCCAATGCGCAGTGGCAGGGTGTCCCGGCCAAATCGGGCAGGCTTCGCCCGCCGCGTTATCGCAAACCGTGATGATGATGTCCATCGCAGGCGCCCCGGGCGCAGCGAACACGTCCCATGACTTACTCGAAAACTGGTCGGCGCTAAAGCCCAGCTTCGCCACCTGCTCAAGCGCGAACGGATTTGGTTGCGTCTTTGGATAGCTGCCCGCGCTAAAGCCCTTGAATCTGCCCGCGCCGAGTTTGTTCAGGAGCGCCTCTGCCATCACCGAGCGCGCAGAGTTGTGCGTACAAAGGAAAAGAACGTTGTAGACCCTAGACATTGCAGCACCCTTTTGCCGTGATTTGGATTGGGATCGGCTTTGACGTCACGCGCGGCGGGCAGCATACCGCAGCGCCGGACAACTCACTGTTCGCAGATGATGACGGGCTTGTCACAGCATCAGCCTCACCGAAAACCGGGATGCTGCCCAGCGTGTGAAAGCTCTCCCAGGCGATTCCGCTAGGGTCCTGCACCCAGTACTTGTTGGAATTTGCGTAGCAGCACTGCGCGTCTTGCTCCTCTGCGATGGCCGCACCTGCGTCCTGCAGACGCCCGTGAATTTCCACAAGCTCTGCTTCGGATTCGGCCTGAATGCCAAGGTGATTTACGCCTGTCACGCTTTGGCGACTTGAGATCGCAAAGTTAATGCGCGGGTCATCGAGCATCCACTTAGCGTAGTCCGGCTTGACGACTGATGGCGGCGCACCAAACATCGCACTGTAGAACCGCATGGATTGCTCCAAGTTCGGTACGGCCACATGCACATGAAATCGTTTCATCTAGCTATCCTTTCTTAGGGGATTTGCGCTGAGCGGTCGTGCGAACGGCTGTCGCACGACCGGACGCCGCGCGTACGAGCGCTTCCGGACGTTTGACCACACGTGCTGCAGAGGTCGACGGTGCGCAGTTCACTGGGCTAACGCAGTCATTGCCAGCGCAGCAGTTCTCGGTGAGATACGCGACAAGCGCGTTCATGGTGAGGAAATTCGTTGCATAAACGATAGATCGCCCCTGCGGGGATGCAATCGTCAAACCTGCGTTGGTCAGTTCCTTCAGATGGAAAGACAACGTGGCGTTCGCTATTCCGAGACGCTCAGCGATCACACCGACGGTGAGTCCGGCCGGCCCCGCCTCTACCAGCAGCCTAAAAATGGCAAGTCGAGACTCTTGGGCGAGTGCGGCAAGCGCTTGAATGACGGCTTTTGTTTCCATATTTCTAGAATAATCGAAATATTAGAGACAATCAAGAGGAGTGTCAAGAAATTCACCTTTTGACGACTAAATTGTGTGCAGCGCTACCTCGCTGCCCCCCCGATCGATTTACTCACTCAAGAAACCCATGTCACTTCGAACCCTCATCGCAATCGCGGTCGTCATCACTACGGTAGCGCACGCGAGCCAATCGTACGCACAGCGCCCCCTCGAATTTGGTGTCGGCTTGTTTCAACCCGACAAAGAAAAAAACGACGCGACCTACAAACCGCTGGCCGAGTACCTCGGCAAGAAACTCGGTCGCGAGGTGCGACTGCGCACGGTTGACAGTTGGGAGGGCTTGGCCAAATCGCTCGCGTCAGGCGAAACAGACCTCGCATTAATGGGGCCTTGGGGATACGTACTCGCCAATCACAACGCAGGTGCACAAGTCGTATCGACCATTCTGTATCAGGGAAAGCCGGAGTATTTCGCTATCATCGTGACTAACCCGAAGTCAGGCATCAATCGGCTTGAGGACCTGAAGGGCCGCACGTTTGCGTTTGGGGACAAAGGTTCAACCTCGGGATACCTCATTCCCTCGCACGAATTCCTCAAGCGCGGCATCGAACCCGAGAAGTTTTTTTCCAAAGTGGTCCACACCAAACACCAAGCGATTGAAACACAAGTCACGCGCGGCGAGCTTGATGCTGGCGCTGACTACAACCGCAACCGCGATGCCATGATCGAACAAGGTCTGATTAAGTCCATCGATTCAAAGATCATTTGGACATCGGCACCGCTACCGAACGACGCCTTTGCAGTATCTGCCGATCTCGCCAAGGACAAGGCGTTTACCGCTCGACTCGCTGCCGCACTTGAGGAAGTCGGCGTCGCGCTGAAAACCCACCCCAACTTGCTGCCCAACAACTACACCGGCTTCGTCACTAAGGACAATCGTTACTACATGCCCATTCGAGATGCCGCTCTGGCGTTAGGTTGGCTGCAACCAAAGACCAATAAGTAACGCATGCCGCAAACAGGTTTCAGCGGTCGGCATACCAGCGTCTACATGGCCTTGTACGTCGTGCTGGTGGCGCTATGTCTGGGCTCTCTGATACGAGACGGCGACCTATCGCTGGGTCGGATGCCCTGGAAGAATTTGCAGACCACGATGTCCGAGTTGTCCGTGCCATCGTTCATCAACGTTTGGTTCGGTAACGAGCGTCTTGAATTCAGGAACGAAGACGGGAAGCTGCTGCGCGTTGAAAACCAGCGCGAGAGTGAGGCGCGATATTTGATGGGGGTAGGCAAAGCAATCTGGACGACGTTCCAGATCGCCACGCTGGGCACTTTGCTCGCGGCGCTACTCGGCGCGCCTCTCGGTGTCATCGCCGCAAAGAATATGCATGCTCCGCTGCCGCTAGCGTGGCTTGCTCGCCGCATGCTCGACGTCAGTCGCTCGATCCACACGCTGGTGTTTGGTTTGCTGATTGTTGGGATCATCGGACTTGGTCCCATGGCTGGCATCTTGGCGATCGCACTACACTCAATGGGCACATGCGGAAAGCTATTTGCTGAAAGCATCGAAACGCTGGACATGCGTGGGGTTGAAGCCGTGCGCGCGACAGGCGCTAGCCCTATACAGGTCATGCTGTTTGGGGTTTGGCCCGCGCTCATGCCTTCTTTTGTGTCGAATCACCTCTACCTGTGGGAATACAACATACGTGATTCCACGGTCCTCGGCCTTATTGGCGCCGGCGGGCTCGGCCTGCTGCTCAGCGAATCCGTTTCGCTGTTTCAATGGGGTAGGCTGGCAACGCTACTCATCACGATCGTATTGATGGTGATTGCTTTCGATAGCCTCTCACGCAAGATCCGACAGCAAATGATTTAGCGATCGCGTCGCAAGACAAGCGTCGCAGTACCAACAACTCGACCGATAGAAACCCATCATGCACGCACTGTTGCACACTCACGAGACAGATCAACCCATTGCGTTTTTTAGTGGTGCTTACGGCAACTTGCCGGCGCTGCGCGCGTGCCTTGCCGACGCCGATGCGCAAGGCGCATCCTTAAAGGTTTTCTTGGGCGATGCAACCGGCTGCTGCGGTCACAGCGATGAGACGATCCAGATGCTACTCGAACAATGCCAAGTTCTGATTGCGGGCAATCTCGAAGAACAAGCCGCCATCGGTTCGCTTTCTTGTGGATGTGGCTACGGCGAGGGAGAAGACAATCGCTTGAGTTGCCAAGCACACGCCTACTCCCTTGAGTCGTTGGGCGAGGAGAGCCGCTTGCAAATCAGTCAGTGGCCGCAAAGCGGCGTGATCGCGACCCCTTTCGGACGCATCCTCCTGTGCCACGGTAGCCCAGACCAAAACAACGAATTTCTTTATGAGTCCCAGCTGGACGATGCACGACTGACGGCATGGTTAACCGAAAACGATTGCGCGGCAATGGCGTGTACGCACACCGGACTGCCATGGGTCAGGCAGTTGGCTGGGCAGCGCGTGGCGTTCAACGCAGGCGTGGTCGGAAAACCTGATCACGATGGGGATCCAGCCGTGCACTACGCGCTTCTGCGTTGGCAAGGCGGGAAACCAATCGTGACGCTTCAGCGTGTCGAATACGACCAGCGCGCGTGGGTTACACAGTTGCGCGCCGAAGGCATTGACGAGATCTTCCTCAGCCCACTCGAAACGGGTGTGTGGACGGTCGGCGTGGCCAGCCTCCCCGAGGTCGAACGCGGCCGCGCACCGCTAGCCGGGTAAGCGTTCGCTTATCTCGATCAGGTTTTGATCCGGATCGCGCAAGTAAATAGAGCGAAGGCGCGAAACCGCGCCTGTACGCTCCACGGGCCCCTCGATGATCGGCACACCGAGGCTAGCAAGGTGAGCGATTACTTCGTCCAGCGGCCGGTCAGCGATGAAGCATAGATCGAGCGCACCGGGTGTGGGTAGTGCGGCTTTCGGCTCGAACTCGCGCCCCTTTTCGTGCAAGTTGATCTTTTGGCTGCCGAACTGGAATGCGATGCGGCCCGCACCGAATTGCTGCAGCGTCATGCCGAGTACCCGCGTGTAGAAGTCGATGCACGCCTCTCGGTGCGCAGTCTTGAGGACAAGATGGTCGATCGAATCGATCATGCAGCGGGCGCGGCTGGCGGCTCCCAAAGTTCAAGCTTGTTGCCGTCAGGGTCAACCACCCAGCCAAACTTACCAAACTCGGATTCTTCGACCTTTTCGTCAACTTGGCAGCCCTCTGCCCGAAGTGCGGCGATAACGCCGTGCAGATCTTCCACCCGGTAATTCACCATGAACGTGCTGGTGCTGGGGGCGAAGTAAGTCGTGTCCTGCTTAAACGGGCTCCAAACGGTCGCCGCATTGGGGTTGTCTCTGAGTTGCGGGTCGAGTCGAAACGCCGCGCCACCCCACTCCTCGACCGCAATGCCGAGGTGCCGCTTATACCAAGCGGCGAGCGCCGCCGGATCCGGTGACTTAAAGAAGATCCCGCCAATACCGACGACTCTTTTCATAGCTAACCCCTCGAAAAGTGCTTTGGAAACCTATTTTGCCCCACCCATCGCGGTGGCGGTGCGCGGTTCAGCGTGCCGTTAGGCTGCGTTTGGCGCCATCTTTTTGCGTTTTGTCCGCCCAAATCCACAAATGGTCGCCATTCGATTGTGACGATGTCGCGCCAATCCTAAAGTCACTTCATCGCAACCACCCATCAATCCAAGGAAGACATCATGAACACGATCAACAAAGACAACGCAGGCAGCATCGCTCTTCTCGCTGGCATGTTCCTCGCAATCGCGGCCGCAACGTTCAGCGCGACAAGCGCAACTGCCAAAGACACCAACCTAGCCCCAGTGACCAACGTCGAAACTATCGTTGTCACTGCAACGCATCTGAAATAGTCCTGCGGCATCGGCGCCAACAAAGCGCCAAGCCAACGATGGGTGCGATGCGTTACTCGCAATAACTAGCGACTCCTGATTTACCCCCAGCAGCACCGCGCTGTCCTCCTCCCGGCGCAAGCAAACGGCGAACCTTGGTTCGCCGTTTGCCTTTTTTGGTGCAGACTATTCGCCCATCAGCGGCATCGACGATGCCATCGCGCGAACCTAGGAGGCAATTTGCGTTCAGACCAACATACAAATCGGAGCGTTGATGCTTCGCGGCCTCTGCTAGCCGCACTGAGCCTTGTGGCTGCATCTCTAACGCTCAGCATTGCGACCAGCGTTGGTGCGCAAAGTGTCGCCCCCGCGTCCGCCGCACCGGTCGTCCCGCCGACGCAAGCGGCGCCGACGAGCGGCTACTTGCTCGTGCTGGGGCGAACCTTGGATCGCCCCAAGCTGATTCGCTACTCAATGACGCTGCCGCCGATTTATGCCGCCTCCGGGGGACGATACATCGCAACAGGTCGTCCCGGTAGTGGCATTCGCTGCATTACAGGGTTATGCGAAAGCCGGAGCGCTGTGGTTGCCTACTGGGAGAGCCCCAGCGCGGTAAATGAGTTTTGGTGGGGAAGTGCATATCGACAAGCCGTGCCGCTACGCGATCGGGCGGGTGTGTTTACGGTCGTCGGCTTGCAGGGCCATCTGGTCTCGCAAACTGACGCACAGCCGTTTCCGGCACCGGGCGCATTGTTGGTTGCACTCACCAACGGCGACACTGGCCAAGCAGGTGCATCTGCCTGGCTCGCCGCGGCACAGGCCGCCGGTGGCCGATCACTCGTGCCATTTGAACGCGCCAGCGTATCGCCGCTGGAAGGCGATGCCCTGTTTGACCGCGCGCTGGTGCTGAGCTTTGCATCGACCGAACTACGCGACCGATTTGTCGAGAGCAGTGCCACCAAGGACTTCATTCGGGCGAGTACAGGCGGACCGAGCGTGTTCTTGCTAGCGCTCATCGCGATCGATGCGCCACCTGCCCCACCTGCGCAGAGCAGCACAACGCCGCGCCCCTAGTTCGGCACCACCCAAGGTCAGCACACTCACATACTCGCGCCATTTCCACTTGCATTTGGCGCGAAAAATGCGCGTTCTACGTAGTGATTTCTTCGTTTCGTCGTCCATCGATTGAATGGCAGTGTTGCGGGGCATACAGTCACGCCATCAACACCGCAACGCCAATTCCACTAATCGACAAAGGATACGATCATGAACCCAATCAACAAAGACAACACCGGCAGCCTCGTATTAATCGCAGGAATGTTTTTCGTTACCGCTGCAGCTCTGTTCAGCGCAGCCGACGTTACCGCCGCCCCCGCTAAAGTTGAAGCGCGCGTGGTTGCAGTCGACACCATCACTGTCACTGCGACTCGCTTGAAGTAATCAGGTCAGCGGGCCAGCCATGTGGAATGGCGGTAGTCGATGGCATAAGCGCAAGCACTCTATCTAGCGCGTTACATCGAAACGGTGTGTGAACAAAACGGCGAACTCAGGTTCGCCGTTTTGCATTTGCGCGTCGCAATTGAGACAAAGCTGAAACATTTCTCATCCAGAGCCGACGAGCGGCAACGCACTTGTGCCTGAGCGGCATGATTGATTCACTTGCCTGTCACGTTGTCACCCCAACATATTGCCTGCATGCAAATCATTCTTGCCACAAGCGAGCCCGTGAGTTGCGGCACTTTAATTCTGGTGAACCCAAATGAAATACCCGCAAATGAAATACCCAACAGACATCAACAAAGACAATTCCGGTTTCGTCAGCCTGATCGCAGCAAGCATGCTATTAATGCTGGCCGTCCTCTTCTCCGGCGGAGTCGCGCTGGCTAAGCAAGAGGCAGCGACAAATGCAGGCCCGCAACCGACGTTGGCCGCAACCGCAGTCAGCGATACGATTGTCGTAACGGCAACGCGGCTTCGCTAGCGCGGTACGAGTTGTTCAGCGCGGCGCTCGATGTTGTCATTAAGTAACTGCGTGATGATGCGTGCGCGGTCTGCCGAACTCATCGCATTCCAAGACGTTGCCGGATCGCCATCGGCAGTCCCTGATGCGATCGTTCGTGCAGCGGTGATGCCGCGTTCCCCGAGAATACGGCCCGTGGCGACATCAACGAGCAATAAATCAACAAACACGTAAGGCGCGACGAAGCCGCGCCCGGAAGCCGTGCGCTCGCCTTGGGCATTTACGGCATAGGTGTCCATCGACGCGTCAAGAAAGAAGCCAAGCCCTTCGAGTTTCGGCGTAGTGCTGACATCGCCGCTCGCAAACGAGAAGTTCGCGTCTTCGCGTCGTTTCAAGATAAGCAAGATGCGATTAGCGCCTTGTTGACGCGCCGCGTCTACAATCGCCTCGGGCATCTTAATGGTCTGCCCGCTGCGCTCAAACAAACTAGACTGGCGATCAAAGAGCACTGGACTGCGCGCGTTCAACACCGCGAACTCCGCTTTCGACATCGCGCGGCGTAGCCCACGAATGCTGGCGTTCATCGCTTGTTGATCAAACATTGGGGTATCAATGACGATCGAATCGCGTTTGATCGGCTCCAAGTTTGTGCCGGTACTCGGCAGTTTGCTCACCACATGGAGACGA
>JAJTHU010000159.1 GCA_021300055.1 Nitrosomonadaceae bacterium
CATTGCCCATACATGTGGTGAATGCTTGACGGCGCACACCACCAGGGACGCCAGTAGGCTGCACCGTGAGGCTGGTCGGCGAAAACGCGGGGTCAGGTGCAACGGATACCCACGTGCCTGCCGACGAGGTCAGGAAGTTGTTGAACAAGGCACCGCCGACAAAGCGCGAGAAGTCGCCACTACCGACCCATTTGCTGTCTGACAGCAACATGCCGTCGCGATGGAAGTAATCGATGACGCCAAAAATGTTGTACTTGTCTTTAGCTAGGCTGCCGATACCACCACTGATGTTCACGTTGCGCTCGCCCAAGCCGCCATCATTGCGACGACCAACGTCGCCGCCAAACTGCAGGCCTTGGTAGTCCTTGCGCATGATGAAGTTCACCACGCCGCCAATCGCGTCCGAGCGGTAAACCGCTGACGCGCCATCCTTCAGCACCTCGATTCGCTCGATGGCGCCTTTGGGAATGGAGTTCAAGTCAACGAAGGTATCTTGGTTGTTGCGCGCGAACGCATGGTTTGCCATGCGACGCCCGTTGATCAGCACGAGGGTCGACTTTTGACCGAGGCCGCGTAGCGACACGCCCGATGCGCCAGACTGGTTGCTAATGTTCGCCTCGTTACCACTACCGCCTGAGTTAACGGTGAGGCCGCGCACGAAGTCACCCGCTGTGGCAGACGCGCTACGATCGATTTCCTCGCGCGTGATCACCAACACCGGCAACGGGCCTTCGATATCGGCACGCTTAATGTTCGTGCCCGTGACCTCGATCTTTTCGACCTTCTTCTCGGGAGCGGCAGGCGCGGTTTGTGCAAAGGCGCTACCGGCGACAACTGCCGATACGGTAGATACCGCGATCGCGTTGGCGATGGCGAGACTCAGTTGCTTGCGTGCGATGTGCATGGTTCCTCCTCAGGTCGTGACGAGCGTTGGGCGATCGTTATTGGATACCGGTCGCCAAGGTGCAAGATGCCAACTCGGAAAAAGTTGTCCGGACAAATTCTAGTATAAGTGCTTTCTCGATTTCTCGCAGTGTTGCGTGAAAACGACAGCCCTGCCAGCGGCAGCGGACGGAAGCCGTCCGCTGTGTTGAGGCGGCGCTACTTTCCGGCGGGTGCTGGTGCGGCGGCACCCTTACCCGCGCCTCGGACTTTCTTGTAGTACGACCAGCTGGTTTCGTTCGGCGTGGTGTACTTTTCTGGCGCCTTCATAAAGGTGGGGTGGTTTTTCTCGGTGTACTCGCGCACCACCGGATCGAGCTCGGCCGCACTCTTGAGCTTCTTGCCCGTGCCGGAATACAGCACGTAGCCCGGACGCTGGCCCATCTTCATCCAGGGGAGCCACGGGCCGGTCCGCGTCCACGCGTAGGTCGATGGCACGGACGTCAGCTTGGTGTTCTGGAAGTCAGCGAGTTTGGCGAAGAACAAGAAATGCTCGGTCGCAAAGTACGTTGGCCCCGATGACTCCTCCGGGAAGTCGGCGGGCTGCAATGAATTCGGATACGCCAGCGGGATATCCATCTGCACCATCACATCGTCACCCTTCACGCGCCACGGCAGGTTCCAACGCGCTGGGCTAAACACACTGTTCACCGGGTCATTGATCACGTGCAGGATGTCGTTCGTTTGGCCCGTGATCGGGTTTTGCCAATTGTTGATGATCTGGCCGGTGCGCAAATCGCGGTAATAAGCCACCTCGCGCGATAGCCACTGGTACGAACCATCCGGTTGCTTCACGGAGCGGCCGACGTTAAAGCCATCTAGGCGAAAAGCGGGCATCGCTCGCTTGCCGGGCTCGACGATGAACACGGTGACATGCCAATCAGCGAACGAATCTGAGCCGTCTGCATTGCCGCGCATGCGCACAAAGGCGGAGAGCGAATCTTCCGGCTTCGAAAAATCGTACGCCGCAACCTGCGTTGTGCCCATGACGCTACCAACTAGCGCCGCACCGACAAGGACCGACTTAAAAACGGACTTCAACATAAGGATTCTCCAATCAGAGTTTCTGGTGCAAATTTGAGGTGCTTAATTCTTGATTTCGCGCTTGACCAAAAACGACGCCAAGAACGCGGCAGACATCAACACAACAAAGACCCAAAACGCGTTGTTGTAGCTACCAAACTTATCGAACATCACACCCGTGAGCCAGATGCCGAGACCGCCTGCGATCGCATCGAGCATGGTGATCGTGCCAAGAATCTTGCCGGTGTGCGTGACACCAAAGTTGTTCACCGCTTGATACTGAATCAGTGTGTACAACCCGCCCCAGCCAAAGCCGGTGATCGCGATGCCCGCCCACAAGAAATCGCGGTTCTGAGTCGCCATCAGTACCAAGCCGATCACCATCAGCGCGACGTTTGAGCGGAACACCAGCTTCGGCGAGAGGATGTCGGACAAAAATCCGAACAGGAATTTGCTGAAAAGCCCAAGCCCAAACAATAAGCCCATCGCGCCGCCGGCTGTCTTGGCGTCAAAGCCCAGGCCGCGCATGTGCAAAAACAGATGTAGCGCGAGCGATAGGATCGAGTAAAAGCTCGCCATCGCGACGAAGGTCAGCGCCCAGAAACTCACGGTGCGAATTGCTTGCTGGTAAGTGAGGTCGTCTGGTGATGGCGGCCGCCCGGCGCCCTTCAACGGCTGCCCAAGCCCCAGCGGCCCGATGTTGAGTTCGGTCGGCGAGCGCACCAAGAAGAACGCCAGTATGAACAACAGCACGGAAGCAAGCCCCACAAGCGCAAATGCTTCGCGCCAACCGTGCGCCGGGAGCAACGCGAGGATGATCGGCGGGAACACCACGCCGCCTAAGCTCGATCCCACCAACGCAATGCCGATCGCCGTGCCGCGCGCCTTGATGAACCACTGCGAAGACATCACCACCGCGATGTTCAAGCCCGCACACACCAGCACTAACCCAAACCCGGCATGGATGAGGTAAAGCTCCGTGAGCGAGCTGATCTTTCCGTAGAGGTAATAAAGCACCGCGAGCAATGCAGAGCCAAACAGGAGCAGCGTGCGTACGCCGATTTTGTCGATGAAGTAACCGGCCAGCGGCGCCAACAGACCCGCTGTGATCAGCGTGACGAGGTCACGAAACTTAAACTCGCCACGCTTCCAGCCAAATTCCTTGAGGATGGATTCGTCAAACGCCGTAATGCCTGTGGTCGTCATCCCATTCGTAATCATCAGAACCGTGAGCGCCATGGCGGCCATCACCCACGGGTAGATGCGCGCCTTCGTCGAGGTGGTGTCAGGTGTCGCGGTGGCGTCCATTCAGGCTCCAGGTCAGGAAATGAATTTGAGGGATTTTGGTCTAGTTAACGGCTTGAATCGATGCAGCAAGCTTAAGCAGCAAACGGTCGCGCCCAGCCGACACCACGAGTTGCAGACCGGCGGGCAGCTGACCCGTTGCACGAGGCAACGGCAAGCTGATCGCAGCGGCGCCAGTGAAATTCGCTAGGCATGTGAAGTCCGCTTGGTCGCTGGGGACCGGTGAATCAAACGCAAACGCCGTTTGTGGCGCGGTGGGCCAGCATATCGCATCTACATCGGCTAGCAGCACGCGCTCCACCAATACAGCGTCATCAATCGCCGCGTGGGCGGCGGCAAGTTTCGGCGCGGACTGCGCCGCACCGAAGGCGATGAGTTTGCGCAGCGCAGGCGAAACGCCTGAATCGCTTGCGTCCAGCGCAGCGGAGAGCGTGTTGGCTAGCTCAGCTTCGCAGAGCAGCAGCCCCACGCGGCGCGCTTTGGCGAGTGCCGACTGATCAACCGGCTTTTCGATCAAGGTCAAGCCCGTTTTGGAGAGCGCTCGCAGCGCTTGTGCATACGCTTCGGCTACGGCAGGCTGAAGCCCCGCGCGTGAAGGCGCATCGAGTACTGCGAGTCGCTTGGCGTCAGATGCAACGTGCTCGCTGTACTCCCGTGCGCTCCCGCAATCGACGTCGAACGCGTCGAGAACATCAAAGCAAGCGGCGACGTCCGCGACGTTCGCTGCAAAGATCCCCACATGGTCCAAGCGGCGCGATAACGGCTCGACGCCACGCATACTCAGCCGACCAAAACTCGGCTTGACGCCCACCACGCCGCAGTACGCGGCAGGAATACGGCTCGAGCCCATCGTGTCAGTGCCGAGCGCGACGCGCGCGAAGCCCGCCGCAACGGCGGCAGCGCTACCGCCTGATGAACCACCAGCGGTGTATCCGACGCGGAGCGGGTTGTGGGTTTTGCCGTAATGCGGGTTGTCGGTTACTGCACCAAGTGCGGCTTCTTCCATATTGGCGATGCCGATGATCTGCGCGCCGGCTTCGCGAAGCCGCTGCACGACAAACGCATCTTGCTTCGCCACACGTTCACGGAAAGCGCCAATGCCCGCGGTGTGCGCCATACCCGCTACGGCGATGTTCGACTTGATCGCGAAAGTCCAGTCCTGGAGCGGGTTTTCAGGCATTTTTGCCTGAAAGTGTCCGCCATTCAACGAGTTTTCGCCCTCAACAAACGCACGTGACCACTCCACAATCGCGTTGATTGTCTTGTTGCGCTCGATGATGTTGCTTGGGGTTGTCACGAGAACGTTGTCACTTAAATCGCTTATCAACCAAACGAATCGGCTTCTGCCGCGTCTCGGTGCCCGTCAGCGGTGCGAGCGCGCCCGGATTCTCCAAGGTCGCCCGCATCGCAACACCAAAGCGCTGCTTGAGCAAATCTTCGAATGCGCGCGCCAATCCAGCATCACCACTCATGCCTGCCTTGACCTCGATGCGCACCGTGAGTTCGTCAC
>JAJTHU010000069.1 GCA_021300055.1 Nitrosomonadaceae bacterium
AACCCGCCCGGCCGTTTGCCGCTTGCGAGAGCACCTCAAACATGCGCACGCGAGAAGCGGGTCGGGTGACGAACAAATCGTGGCGCATCGGCTGGACATCGGTGCGCTTGACCAATTCAGCGCGTTGCAACGACGACATCAGCACAACAAATATCGGTGGGAGCCCCTTAGCGCGTCGTTGCTCATCAACTTCCTTCAGCGCTGCGTTTAGCGCGCTAGTCTCTGCGGAGGGCAACAAGGTATCAGTCAGCATGACATCGATCTCTGCGCCCATTTTGATCAGGTCAGCTGCCGCCTGCGCATGGTTCACCGCGTGCACTTTCCAACCCCACACGGCAAACCGATGCGCGATGATTGACCGACGGTTGTCGTTGCCGTCAACAAGCAGCAGTTGCTTGCCGTTCATCTCTGCAACGACACGTTGCATGTACGGCTTCACGGGGCCGCGCGCTACCTGCGTGACGATCGTGAAGCCAAAGGTCGACCCTTGTCCCTCAACGCTACTCAGGGAAACTTCGCCGCCCATCATGCCGACCAAGCGCTTGACGATCGCCAGTCCCAAGCCAGTGCCGCCGTACTTGCGCGTCGTTGATGCATCAACCTGGGTGAAGGCCTCGAATAACTTATCGACACGGTCTGCTGGAATTCCGATGCCCGTGTCGCTCACAGTAGTGTGCAGCTTGATGCGGCCATCTGGGAGGTTTTCCGAAGTCATGCGCAGGAATATCTCGCCGTGATCGGTGAACTTGATAGCGTTTGACATGAGGTTCAGCAAAATCTGCCGCAGGCGCGTTACGTCACCTAAGACGTAGTAAGGCACCTCGTCCGTCAACTCGTAAACCAACGCGAGCTTTTTCTCGCGCGCGCGCTCAGCGACGAGTTCGAACGCCTCCTCAACCATGCTGACCAATTCGACGGTGGTGGCTTCTAGCGTCATGCGGCCGGATTCAAATTTGGAGAAATCCAGCACGTCGTCGATGAGTCTGAGCAAAGTGTCACCCGACGCGCGAATCAAGCGAATGTAATCGCGCTGCTCGTCGTTGAGTTTGGTTTCGGCGAGCAGTCCCGCCATGCCAAGGACGCCATTCATCGGTGTGCGAATCTCGTGACTCATCGTCGCCAAGAAGCTCTCCTTGGCACGCGCTGCCTCAGTGACGCGAATGTTGGCTTCAATGAGCTTCAGTTCGGCTTCGCGGCGCTCTGTAACGTCAACGATCGAGCCTACGAATCGCCGCGCACGCTGCGTTTCGTCGTACTGCGCCACACCGCGCACGCGGATCCACATGTGGCCGCCGCTGGCGCGTATTGCGCGGCACTCGACGTCAAAGAATGCCGTCTCTTGGCGAAGGTGGCGCGAGAGTTGATCTTCGAAGAAGCCGATGTCTTCAGGATGAATCCACTGATGCCAATCGAAGTCTTTGGGGAAGTTGTCGGCGGTAAAGCCGAGAATCTCACGGAAGCGCTCGGAGAAATACTGCCCACCGTCAGCGTCTGTCGCTAGGTCAAGGATGCCTTGCTGTGATGAGCGGATGACGAGGTCCAGTTGCTCGCGTTGGCGCGCGATTTCGCGCTGCAGCTTTTTGATTTCCGTGACGTCAGTGACGGTGCCGATGATGCCGTCGTATGTGCCGTCTGCGCGTCGAATGACTTGCTTGGCGATGATCGCGGGAATCTTGTGGCCATCGGCGGCGAAAGCGGTTCCTTCCTTGACGATGTAGCCGTCTGCGGAAGCGAGCACCGCTTGGTCAAACGATGCATTTGCAATCGCGGCCTCGGGTTTGTCGAACTCGGCACTGAGCTTGCCGATGACGTCTTCCCGACGGCGCTGAAACAACAGCTCCCATGCGCGATTAACCTTGACGTGGCGGCCTTGTGCATCTACGCGAAAGATCGGATTTGGGTTGAGTTCGATGAGGTCATCAGTGAACTTCACTTGATCGCGCAACTCGTTGGTCATGCGCGCTGCCATGGCGGCTGCTTGCTCGCGCAGACGCGTTAGCAGCCAGACCAAACCAGCGAGCAAGCTGGTGCCAATCAATCCAATCAACAGAATGAGCCAAGGCGTGTTCGTACGAAGTTCAGCCTCTAGGCTAGGCGTGCTTTCTACTCTCAGCTGCCATGGCTGCGCGCCAATTTCGATGGGCAGCGCATGCACAAATGTCCCGCTCTGATGAGTGACTTCACCTGCTGCCGTGGACTTACCAGCTTCACGCAACGTAAACGCGGCGCGCTGCGAGGTGGTCTGCGCTAAAAACGCCATGCAATCCGGAATCCGAATGTACGCGAGCAAGAACCCGACAGGTTCGTTCGATGCCACAAATGCAGGGAACACTGGGCGCACAAACAGCATCAGCTCAGTGGACTCGCTTGTGCCTCCCGCTACCGTTTCGGCTGGGAGCGCGGCGGCTGCGCTGCGCTGACTCTCGCGAGCGCGCATCATTGTTTTCAGGATGGTCTGCGACGCAGCCGCTTGATCTTTGATGGCGAGCGGAACGAGGTCGGTGCTCGTCAGTACTCTTACCATCGAGGGCGGTGGCACCATGCTTTGCCCGAGCGGTTGCGAGGCGCGATACTCAATACGCACCAAGCCGATTACGGGGTCCGAGCGGTTGGCGACGCTATCGAGATAATCGTTCCACCGCAGGTTATCGATGCGTGGCGATGCGGCAATAGCCGCACCCGCCGTGGCTAACGCGTCGTCGATGTGGCGGAACTGTGTGCCAAGTTGTGATTGCGCGCTTTCGGCGATGCTCTGGAAGCGCTGCGAGGCGTCGAAGTTCGCTTGGCGATAACTCTGGAAAGTCGCAACAAACGTAGACAGCAGCAGCGCAATCAGAAACAACCACGGCCCCTCAAGCCGTGGGCCGTCGCGGTTTGCGTGCGCATCGGTGCTGGCGGGCGAGTCGGCGGAATTGGTTTGCGGGTTCATCGAGGGGTAGGGTGACACCGTGGCTAACACGAAGATTACCGCAACCGTCGGGTGGACGCCACGCGAAGGAATGATTCCAATACGCTGATTTGCAAGGAAAATCTCCCCCAGATTTGCGCGCTTGGTGTAGAGTTTCTGGTATGGGCCCCAGTCTTCAAACCAATTTCTTGCCTTCGTCGCCGGTTGCGCCAGCGTTGCGTCGCCGTGATGTTGCTTTGTCGAAGTTGGTCGCTTTACTGGCAGTTGCGGTCAGCGGGGCGCTCTGGACGTCGAGCGTGGCGGCCAACATTTACTCGTTCAAAGATGAGAACGGCGTCACGCACTTTTCAAACTTGCCGCATCTCGACAAGCGTTACAAGCTCGTCTACAGGATTCCGAACAGCTGGCAGACTCGCCCGAATGCGTGGACGCCGAACTTCCCGAAGTCAGTGGATATAGGCAAGTTAGTGCCGATCATCGATAACGCCGCGAGGACCCACGGCGTCGATCCTCGTTTGGTACACGCAGTGATCCGTGCGGAGTCAGGCTATAACGAGCGGGCACTGTCAAACAAGGGTGCGGTCGGCCTGATGCAGCTCATCCCTGCAACGGCAGAGCGCATGGGCGTGAAGAATATCTACGACCCGATCGAAAATATTTTCGGTGGCACTAAGTACCTCGCGTTCCTGCTGAACATGTTTAACGGAAATGTTGAGCTCGCCCTCGCGGGCTATAACGCGGGAGAAAATGCCGTCATACGTCACGGGCACCGCATCCCGCCTTTTGCGGAAACGCAGGCGTACGTGCCGAAGGTGCTGTCGTTCTACAAGAGCCCGGAGCTAAATCGGTTTGTCCCCGACTTAAATCGCACGGCAGCAAACACGAAGAATTCACCCACCAATGTTGCCAGCGTTACCCCAAGTCCGACGCGTGCGCCAGCGACCGGTGCGCCAGCGGGCGTGCCGCTGACGGCCGCGCCCGCGCCGCAGGTGATCGGCGTGCCGCGCTAAACCAGGACGAGGTTATCTCGGTGGATCAGTTCCGCCTCGGCAACGTAGCCTAAGGTTGGTTCTATTTCGCGCGTGGCCTTCCGACAGAGCTTGCGTGCTTCAGTGGCGTTGTAATTGACCAGCCCCCGAGCGATTTCGCGTCCGTCTGGGTCGATTGCGCTGACCACATCGCCGCGTGCGAATTCGCCGCTCACCTCAACCACGCCGATGGGCAGCAGAGATTTGCCGTCGGCTCGCAGCGCCTTTGCGGCGCCGGAATCGACAACGAGGCGACCTGTTGTCTTTAGGTGGCTAGCCAGCCACATCTTGCGCGCTTGCATGGCGGTGCGCTCCGCGGTGAGCTTGGTGCCGATTGCCTCGCCAGCGACCACGCGTTGAAGTACCTGCTCGATACGTCCATAGGCTATCACCGTGTTTGCGCCAGACAGCGCCGCGCGCTTTGCGGCCAACACCTTGGTGAGCATGCCGCCGCGCCCTAGCGACGAGCCCGCGCCGCCAGCCATGGCCTCAAGCGCCGGATCGCCAGCCGTGGCGGTCGCAACCAGCGAGGCTTGCGCATCTTGGCGCGGATCGGCGGAGTAGAGGCCTTGCTGATCGGTGAGGATGATGAGCAACTCGGCCTCAATGAGGTTGGCGACGAGTGCGGCGAGGGTGTCGTTGTCACCGAACTTGATTTCATCGGTGACCACGGTATCGTTTTCATTGATGACCGGCACCACACCGAGCGCGAGCAAGGTCGTGAGTGTGCTGCGCGCGTTGAGGTAGCGCGTACGGTCGGCAAGATCATCGTGAGTGAGTAGCACCTGCGCCGTGCCCAAGCTGTGCTCGCGGAACGCCGATTCGTAGACCTGTACGAGTCCCATCTGGCCTACCGCCGCCGCCGCTTGTAGTTGGTTGACCTCGCTAGGCCGTTTGCTCCAGCCGAGACGTTTCATGCCCTCGGCGATAGCGCCTGATGAGACGAGCACCACCTCGTGGCCTGTGCTACGAAGCGCGGCAATCTGGCTCACCCAGCGGTGGATGAGGTCGTGGTCAACGCCTTCGCCGTGGTTGGTGATGAGCGTCGAGCCAATCTTGACGATGACGCGCATCAGTTACTCCGCTGTGGGTGTACGTACACGCTTGGTGTCAGTTGCCTCGGTGGCTTCAGCGTCGTCCACTGGGCGCTGGCGGTTCTGTTCGACGTGCTCCATGATCGCGAACGTGAGCGCTTGGCAGCCATCAGCTTTCATCGCCGAGATCGTGAAGTGAGGTCCCTTCCACTTCAAGCCCTTGATGATTGCCTTGACACGCTTGTCGGCTTCTTCCTCGTCGAGCAGATCAACCTTGTTCAATACTAACCAGCGCGGTTTGTCGAACAGGCTTTGGTCGTACTTCTTTAACTCGTTGATGATGGCTTTCGCTTCCTTCACGGTGTCGACGCCCTCATCGAACGGGGCGATGTCCACCAGATGCAGCAGCAAATGCGTGCGCTGCAAGTGCTTGAGGAATTGGTGTCCGAGACCAGCCCCCTCAGCTGCGCCCTCAATCAGGCCAGGGACGTCAGCGATTACGAAGCTACGGTTGTCATCGACGCGCACAACACCTAGGTTGGGGTGCAGCGTGGTGAACGGGTAGTCAGCGACCTTGGGACGCGCGGCAGATACGGCGCGGATGAATGTCGATTTGCCAGCGTTGGGCATACCGAGCAGGCCGACGTCGGCGAGTACCTTCAGCTCAAAGTGGATTTCTTTGAATTCGCCTTCTTCGCCTTTGGTGAATTGGCGGGGCGCACGGTTGGTCGAGCTTTTGAAGTTGATATTACCCAGGCCACCACGGCCGCCTTGCGCGAGCAGTGCGCGCTGCTTGTCGTGCGTGAGGTCGGCGATGACTTCATCGGTCGCAAGATCGCGCACGATGGTGCCGACCGGTACGCGCAGCGTGACGTCATCTGCACCACGGCCGTTGCAGTCTGCACCGCGTCCAGAGTCGCCATTCTTGGCGCGGAAGATGCGCGCGAAGCGATAGTCGATGAGGGTGTTGATATTGGTGTCGGCCTCGACCCAAATCGAGCCACCGCGACCGCCGTCGCCGCCATCGGGCCCGCCAAACGGAACGTACTTCTCGCGACGCATGGACGCAGAGCCGTTGCCACCCTTGCCGGCGTGGACTTCGATTCGTGCTTCGTCAATGAACTTCATGGTCGCCTGTCAAAAAAGAAAAAGCCCTGGAGAAAACATCCAGGGCTTATTCGGAAACGAAAGAGCCAGTGATGCTTAAACCGGCTGGATCGAAACCGTACGGTGCTTCTTCTCGCCCTTGATCGCGAAAACAACCTTGCCTGTTTTCAACGCGAAAAGCGTGTGGTCTTTGCCGATGCCGACATTGTCGCCCGGATGGAATTCGGTACCGCGCTGACGCACGATGATCGAACCCGCGTTGATCAACTCACCGCCGAAGGCTTTAACGCCAAGGCGTTTCGATTCTGAGTCGCGGCCGTTACGTGAACTGCCGCCTGCTTTTTTATGTGCCATGACCTAACTCCTTAGCCCTTGATCTCACCGATTTGCAATTCGGTGTAATTCTGCCGATGACCTTGATGCTTCTGGTAATGCTTACGACGACGCATTTTGAAGATCTTGACCTTATCGGCACGACCGTGAGAGATGACGGTAGCGGTGACGGCAGCACCTGCGATCAGTGGTTTTCCGATGGTCACGGTTTCACCGTTACCCACCATCATGACTTGATCCAGAACGACTTGCGCGCCCACGTCTGCCGGTATCTGTTCTACTTTAATTTTTTCGCCAGCGGCAACGCGATACTGCTTGCCACCGGTTTTTATGACCGCATACATGGTTAAACTCCTGAGGGTTTGAATTTCCACCGCATTCGTCACCGACAACTTAGCGCTGCAATCGAACGAGTTTTCGTTGAAAGCGCGCAGGCCGTCGATGGCCAAACAGCGGAACCCAAAATTATACGGGTTGCCAACCCCGCCGTCAAACAAAAAATTGGCATAAAAACATACACTTAAGGCTGGTTTGGCGGGCCCCACTGGGTCTTTGCGTCGGTCCAGTGCAGGATTTACTGCCGACCGGGTGAATCGAGGCCAGCTTATGTGAACGGATGCAGCTCGGTTTTCCGCCCCCAGAATGCGCACCTACATACCTAAAGCATCTTTGCCGTGAACAAGCCGCACAACCCCATCATGCTCGAGGACATCCGCCGCGTCGTAGACGCCGACATGGCTGCCGTTGACGGCGTTATTAGGCGTCGATTGGCATCGGATGTTGTGCTGATCAACCAAATCTCGAACTACATCATCGGCTCAGGCGGCAAGCGGCTGCGTCCCGCGTTGGTGCTGTTGGCGGGCGGACACTTTGGTGCCAAGCCCGAGCATGTCCGAGAGCTCGCCGCGGTGATCGAATTTATCCACACCGCAACGCTCCTGCACGATGATGTCGTCGATGAGTCTTCGCTGCGCCGTGGCCGCGACACGGCGAATGCCGTATTTGGCAATGCCGCGTCGGTGTTAGTGGGCGACTTCCTTTATTCGCGCGCTTTTCAGATGATGGTTGAGGTCGGTTCAATGCGCGTGATGGAGGTCATGGCGGAGGCGACCAACATCATTTCGGAAGGGGAAGTGCTGCAACTCATGAACGTCGGAGACGCTGAAACTGACGAGGAGAGTTACCTTCGAGTGGTGCGCTACAAGACGGCGAAGCTCTTTGAAGCCGCAACGCGCGTTGGCGCGATCATCGGTGGTGCAACGGAGGCAGAAGAGCGCGCACTTGCCGATTGCGGAATGCATCTCGGCACGGCGTTTCAGTTGATCGATGACGTGCTCGATTACTCGGGTGACGCCGCGGAGACGGGAAAGAACGTGGGCGACGACCTTGCCGAGGGCAAGCCAACCCTGCCGCTTATTTACGTTATGCGCAACGGTGATGAGACAGAACGCGCCGTGGTCAGAGAGGCCATCACGAATGGCGATCGCGCCCATATGCAAGCCGTGATCGCGGCGATTCAGGCGACTGGCGCGCTCGAATATGCGCGTGAGGCTGCGCACCGCGAGGCCGAGACAGCACGCGCTGCCATTGAGGGACTGCGGGCTTCGCCGCACAAGTCTGCTCTGCTAGAATTGGCGCTCTTTGCAGTGGAAAGACGCTTCTGATTCAGGCCGTTTGGCCGCGCGTGTTGTCGCGGCCGACGGTCGCTGTTCTAGGTCGTGCTCCGCTGTCTTTCGGGGTGTAGCTTAGCCTGGTAGAGCGCTACGTTCGGGACGTAGAGGCCGGAGGTTCGAATCCTCTCACCCCGACCAATTCACGAAGTGCATGGGCGGGGTGAAGCAAAGCACCTGCGTGCTTTGCGTGAGGATTCGAAAGGTTTGGCCTGCAGGCCAAACCGGGGTCGCGCGAACGGACATGAGCGAAGCGAACGCCGTGAGTGTGACCGAATCCTCCCACATACTGATTCGTCCACAGAGCCTTCACCTGAAGGCTCTTTGTTTTTGATCAATTCGAGTTTTTTCCAAGCCGATAAGCTTTCCGTCTGATTCCGTAACGCGGCCCGAATACATGGCAAACGTCTTCCAAGAAAAAATCTTAACCGTCCATCACTGGACTGAGAAGCTCTTTAGCTTCACCACGACGCGCGATCCTTCGTTCCGCTTTCTAAACGGCCAGTTCACGATGATCGGCATCGAGGTAGAGGGCAAGCCGCTCATGCGCGCTTACTCGATGGTCTCGGCCAACTACGAGGAGACGCTCGAGTTTCTTTCCATCAAGGTGCCGGATGGTCCCCTGACATCGCGGCTTAAGGATATCCAGCCCGGTGACACCCTGCTGGTTAACTCCAAGGCCGTCGGCACGCTCATTCTGCAAAACGTTTTGCCCGGAAAGCATCTGTATTTGCTCTCAACGGGTACGGGCATGGCGCCGTTCATGAGCATCATCAAGGACCCGGAGACGTACGAACGCTTCGAGAAAGTCATCTTGGTTCACGGCACGCGCCAAGTCGGCGAACTCGCATACGATGATTTCCTTCGCCGGGAACTGCCGAACAATGAGTTCTTTGGCGAGCAGGTACGCAATCAGCTCATCTACTACCCCACGGTCACCAGAGAATCCTATGAGCATCAAGGTCGCATTACGGATTTGATCGAGGCGGGCAAGTTGGAGGCGGATATCGGTCTACCAGCGATCAATAAGGATGACGACCGCGTCATGATTTGCGGTAGCCCGGAGATGTTGCGTGATCTCAAGAATATGTTCGAGGCGCGCGGCTGGGATGAAGGCAACATGAGCACGCCCGGTCACTTTCTCATCGAGCGTGCGTTCGTCGAGAAGTAGGTCCACACCTGCGTCGACGCCGTCGATGTAGGCGAAAAAAAAGCCGCTGATCGCTCAGCGGCTTTTTCGCTTTTGACGCCAGGCGGTTAGAAGCGTGCGCGCAAGGTCAAGAAGTACTGGCGACCAAACTCATGGGCATAACCTGGGGCGTGCTCATTGATGTAGTAGGTTTGACGCACTGGGTTGAGCAGGTTGTTACCGTCGAAATGGATACTGATCTTCGGTGTGATCTTGTAGGAGAGCGACGTCGACAGGCTGCCTCCATCTGCGTAGCGGTGCGTGCCAACCACAGTCGTAACGCCGGGTCGGTTTGCCAGCAGGCCAATCGCATAGTCTGAGCGCCAGTTCCATGCGAGACGTGCGCTGAACTTATCGTCCTCATAGTAGCCCTGCAGGTTGTAGGTCAGACGCGAGGTTCCCAAGAACGGCTGGCCGTCGGCATCTTTGCCATCTACGTACGTCGCGTTCGCGAGGACACCAAAGCCCGCACCGATCGGCATTTCACCGGCCAGCTCGATGCCGCGAATCTTGGCATCGACCGCCACGCGCGAGGTTACTAAGTAGGTTGATACGGTGTTTGTGCTCGTGTTGAAGAACTCAAGGTTTGACGATCCAGGTTTCACATAGTCCTTGATGTCTTGCGAGAACACCGCGCCAGAAACATAAGCACGACGCGCGAAGTAGTAGGCCAATGACGCATCAATATTGGTGGCAGTGATCGGCTTAAGGCGTGGGTTCCCAGATGTGCCGGTCAGCAACGTGTTGTTCAAGTTGACCGCAGCAGCGAGTTCATTGTAGTTGGCGCGTCCCAGCGTCTTGGTGATACCCAAACGCCCAATGAGCTTTGGCTGTAGCTCCCAGCGGAGATTCAAGCTTGGGAGATAGTCTGTGTGCTTCGTTTCCACGACTTGGGGAACGTACGTGGCCAAGGACGAGGTCGTGATGGCGTTGGGTACGCTGCACGGTTGTAGTGGCACGCACTGTCCCACACCGGTGCCGCTTGGCAGCGCTTGGTAAGCGGTCGATCTCACTTCAGTCGTTACCGCGCGGAGACCAAGGTTCCCGGAGAGGTTGTTGTTGAGCTCAAACTCGGTCATCAAGTAGAGAGCTTCGTTGGTTTCCTTGACTTCGAAGCCAGCAGACCAGTTCTTGCCCAGCACGGGATCCCAATTAATGTACTGGTTCGCTAGATTCTGCATCTGGTTGGTGGCGTACCGCATCATGCTGCGTGGGAAATTACCGCTGATGCCCGACGCCCAGTTGCCTGGGTACGACCCCGCTGCAACCGGAATCGATGGAACAATATTGCTGACCAACAGGCCACCAGTGACCGAGATGAACGGGGATGGGGTGACCAGCGCACCTGCCGCGGTGTACTGGGCATTCCAGCGAGGGTTAATCACGTCGTAGGTGCGCTTGTGATCTGCGCTGCGACCACCGAACTTAATGTTGCGGAAGATGGGCCCCGAGAGCTTGTACTCGCCGTCAAGGTGGAGATACTTTTCTTTGTCGTTCGAATTGACTGACGCGCCCATATTGCTCAGGTGCACGAAATTCGCAGGGTTATTCAGGTCGACACTCGCACCCGTAGCCGAGTTTAAGATTGTGTAATCGACCGCTTCGCTGCCCGGATTGATGCGGTAGGTGATGTTGGGGTTGATCAGGCCGAGCACGATACTGGGCTGCGAGTTCGTGACGCCGCTGCCTTCGGTGCTACCGATGCGACCCTTGAAGGTCAAGTTTTCAGTCGCATTCCACTTGAAATCGAGATCGACAAAGTTCGATTTTGATTTCGCGCCCTGACGCAGGAAGTGATCGAACTGAAAGCCAATCACGCGCTGGGTTGCAGGTGCAGTAGCGGGGCGCACGAGCGAAGCGCCGATCAACACGTCATTTTCGACGACGCCGTTTTGGATTTGCCAGCCGTTGTTCAGCAGGGTGTTAGGCAGACCATACCCTGAAGAGTTGTAGTTGTCCGCTTTGAGCTCGGACTTGAATGCACTGAGGTTCAGGTCCAGATCAGCGGTCGGCTTCCACTGCGCACCGAAGTAGCCGCCCATGCGCTCGCGCACACCCTCGAACATGGCCGAGTTAAGGCTGCCTGGCATGCGCACGTTGGTAACCGTTGGGGTACTTGTACTTGCAGCGGCTTGGGCGGCCGCAATCAACTGCGGATTGCCAGACGCATTTGCTTGTGCAACCGTGATGTAGTTGTAGCCAAAAATCTCCTGGCCATCACGACGCAGGTGCCGCTTCTCACTGAATCCTTGCACCATCACGCCAAAGGTTTTGTCCTCGCTCTTCCAAGCAATAAGACCACTTACCTGCGGATCCGTTTTCTTTGGAAGATCGGCATGGACCACACCTACCGAGGCTTCCGCAGTGACCTGCTTCCGAAAATCCAGCGGCTTCCGGGTGATGATGTCGATGGCGCCAGCAATGCCACCTTCGGTGATGTCTGCGCGCCCCGTCTTGTAGACGATCGCTTGGCCAATCAACTGTGAGGGCATCAGGCCAAAGCCTACGCTACGACCCGAACCAGCCTGATCGCCTACGTGCCAGTCGCCTGACGAGAGCGCATGACCATTCAGCGTAACCAAATTCAAGTTGGGAGATGTCCCTCGGATGGCAACGCGCTCCGCTTCGTCCATGGCCAGCGCGCCACCGTACTGCACGTTGACGCCAGTGAGGCGTGAGAGCGCGTCGGCGATGTTTTTGTCCGGCATCTTGCCGATGTCTTCAGCTGAGACGACTTCAACATTCGTGTCCGCGTCGCGCTTGGTTTCGATCGAGCGTTCAAGCGAGGCGCGCAAGCCGGTGACGACAATCGTCTCGACTTCTTTTTTCTCATCTTTCTTGTCGGCAGCTTTGGCGGGGCTGCTCGCGGCGGGCGCAGCGGCCTGTGCCATGACGGCAGCGGGGAACATACTGAGTAGGGCAAGTGAAACGGCCGCAGCAAGGGGCTTCTGGCGAATCGTCATCTCCGGGTCTCCTGTAAATTGCTGGTTAGGGTGTGCTGCGCTTCTTCTTGTTGTGCCGAACGGTCGTGCGCAAGGTGTGGTTTGAACTTAGTACATGTTCTCGCGG
>JAJTHU010000302.1 GCA_021300055.1 Nitrosomonadaceae bacterium
AAGAGCTCCAATCGGTACCGCTGCCAGTGTCGAGCTTCACGGCGCGTGACATCGAGACACGCGGCATTACCTCGACGCGCGCGTACCCACTTGACCGAAGCGCCCCGCGCTTAATTCGACATAGCCGCCTAGCTTGGCGGCTGGTTTTTTGAGGATGACGTTAATCGCGCCGCCAGTCGTGTTACGACCGAACAATGTACCCTGTGGGCCGCGCAGCACCTCGATGCGTTCTAGATCAAAGAATCCAAAGTTGTTGGCGTTTTGACGGCTCACGTAGACGTCATTCACGTAGGTGCCGACAGGTGGGTCAAAAGTTGCGATGGACTCGGTGTTGCCCAAGCCGCGGATGAAGTAAACGTTTGCAGTGCCCAAGCCAGTGTTGTTCTGGCCCACCATGTTCGGGATGAAGTCAGCGACTGCGCGCGTCGAGGTAATGCCGCGTGTCTCGATGTCACGCGCCGTGAAGCTCGACACTGGCAGCGGTACCGATTGGAGCTCTTGCTCGCGACGCTGCGCGGTCACCGTAATTGTTTCGAGCCGGTCCTCATCTTTCTTGGCCTCGGGCTTTGCGGCGGCAGCCGCGCCGGCAGGGGCGGCAGGAGCAGCGCGAGCGGCTTGTTGCGCTTGTGCGTACACGCTGATGCTTCCAACGGCGAGAGCGACAGCGACATAGGCGCTACGCAACTTGAAGGCGTTCCTGCGGGTGAGATGCTGGTTCATGATGAGCTCCGATGAATGGAAATGCGGCAAATGAGCGAGGTAATGAGTGGACGGACTAACGGCGTGGCATGCGCGTGAATCGTTCTTGAACAACAATCCAGCGATGGTGCACAAGCGGCTGAAAAGCGTTAAAGTTGTCCGGACAAATATATGTCCGGACAAATTTAGGCGCCCGAGGGTTGCGCTGTCAAGTATTTGTCACGCCACGCGTTGCGAATTTGCCGCGCCGATCACGGTGCACACTCGCAGCGCGGACTCTTGAGGTCCCAAACTAGGTCATCAGAAATGAATCCGATTCATACCAGCATGCGACCATTGCTGCGACACGATGGTGTCTGGGAGGGGCGCTACAAACTTGTCGATGCCGCTGGCAGAACTATTGACGAACATCAATCGCGCATTGAAGTCCGCTTCCCAGATGAGGGCGACGTTCACTACCTGCAGCGCAATCACTTTTGGTGGGAAGACGGCCGAGAGTTTCGCGGCGAGTATCCAGGCGTGTGTCGCGAAGGCGTGCTCTTTTGGGATAACGAATTGATTCGTGGGCGCGCTTGGTCGGTGGATGAATACTCGACCGTTCTGACTTGGCAACGCCACGATTCGCCAGGCGCGTATCTTTACGAAATCATCGTTATCAACGAGCAGAACAATGTGCGCTCGCGTACATGGCACTGGTTTCGGGATGGTGTGCTCTATCAGCGGACGTTGATTGACGAGCGCAGGGTCGCGCCGTAGCGCAGCGAGAGCATTTGCCACACGTCGCTGTTGCGGTCACTGCCGCGACGGGCTAACATAATTTGTCCGGACAACTTTTGAGGCACTGGCGTTGCAAGTTTCTTCGCAATTCATCGATGTTCAAGGGCGGCGCGTGTTGGTGCGGTTCGCAGGCCGTGGCCCTGCTGTATTGCTTCTACACCAGTCGCCACAGAACTCGCGCACCCTAGTCCCGTGGATTGAGCGCTTGTCCGAGCGCTATGCCGTTTTTGCGCCGGACACACCCGGTTTCGGTGCCTCTGACCCGCTGCCCCTCGCCCAGCCGACCATCCCAGACTTTGCCGCTGCACTCGCGCAGCTTATTGCCACGCTTGGATTGGATCGCGTCATTGTTTACGGTGTGCACACGGGCGCTGTTACTGCGCTGCGGTTGGCGCTTGATTTTCCGCACCTAGTTGCAGGTGCGATTTGCGACGGCTACGCGCGCTTTAACGCCAATGAGCGGCAAAAGCTTCTCAATGGGTACCTGCCGCCGTTTGAGCCAGAATGGAACGGCAACCATCTGACTTGGCTTTGGGCGAGGATGCGCGAGCAAAACCTCTACTTTCCCTGGAATACGCCCGTCGCTGAGGCGCGCATTCCTTATCCGGCGCCATCGACTGAAAAGTTGCAAGCCGACGTGATGGACATCATCGATGCAGGTGACGGCTATCGCGCTGGCTATCGCGCGCCGTTCTTGTATGACGATGCGTCCGCGGTCTCTCGCTTGACGGTGCCAACACGCATCTTCTACCGAGCGGAGGATGTGCTGGCGGCGCATTTGCCCAGGCTCGGCGCCGCACCCGCAAACGTGATGGTCCGGAAAATTGAAGGCGGTGCTAGTGCCTTGATAGAGGCGACAGATGCTTTTATTGCCGAACGTGCCTCACACGCGGCAGATGTCGACAGCGACGCGGTAGTCGCGCAAGCGATCTCTACGCACCAACGCGTTGTCAACACCTCGGCTGGGCCGCTGTCGCTGCTGCTGAATGAAAATGGTGGCGAGGCGAGCGGTCCAGTCGAATTGTGTATTCAGGATATCGGCTGCCCCGCGCGCGTGCCGGTAAATGTTCCATACGGTACCTATGTGGTCGCCGCTGAGTTACCTGGCCACGGCGCATCACGTGACCTAACTGATGCGGCGTTGACCGCTGACGGGTACGCCCGCGCGTTGCTCGACTCGCTCGACGCCATTGGTGTTAGCCGCTTTGCTGTGCGCGCAGACGGTGCGAGCGCTGCGATTGCGGCAAAGCTGGGCCAACTCGCGACCGCAAGGATCACGCGCATGCACTTGGACAACCCGATGCCGCTTGCAGATGACGAGCGCGCCAGCTTCTTGGCAAAGCTGCCTGACCTCACGCCGCACGATACTGGCGCGCATCTGCTTGCCGCGTGGAATTGGGTACGGATGAAGCACATTTTTGTGCCGTGGCAACCGCAGAGTGCGAGCTTTGCGCGAAAGATCGATGCGCCGGCTCCTTTCCGTATCCACGCTGAAGTGCGCGAAATGCTTCGCTGCGGTGTGCGCTTTGCATCACTCTGGAGGCACGCGCTGAGTTTCGACCTTGTCACCGCAGTTAGCGAACTTCGGCGAGGCGGTGTCGAGGTGAAGGTCTCGTCCGATGAAGACTTGGAGACCGCGCGCGTTGCAGCACGTCTTAGGAGCAGCCCATGATGGACGAGAAAGTTGGGGGACAGCAATGGCAGTGAACGCAACCATCCAGTCAAACTCGGCCGCCGCTTCGTTGGAAACGGCGTGGCTTGCCAAGCTGCGGACGTTGGTTAAGCAGGGTAGTGTCACCACCGACCCTACAGAGTTGTTGTTCTTCAGCCAAGACGTCTTCAATCAAGGCGCGCCGCTCAGCGCTGTGGTGACGCCGGGAAGTGTCGCTGAATTGCAAGCGGTGGTGTCGTGCTTGACCGAAGCGAACGTCGCGATCGTGGCTCGCGGCGGGGGCTTGAGCTACACGGACGGCTACCTCGCTGCTCGCAATGATTCCGTGCTGGTCGATATGTCGCGACTCAACAAACTCGTTGAGTTGAATGTTGAGGATCGTTACGTGACTGTCGAGGCTGGCATGTACTGGGCGGATCTAAACGAGTTACTCGCTCCGCACGGGCTACGCACGCCGTACTGGGGGCCGCTGTCTGGTTTGCGATCAACGATTGGCGGCGCGCTCTCTCAAGGCAGCGTGTTCCTCGGATCGGGAGAGCACGGCAGCGTCGGCGATAGCGTCATCGGTCTTGATGTCGCGCTCGCGGATGGCAGCATTCTGTCGACGGGTAGTTCGGCAGCTGGCAACGCCAAGCCATTTCTGCGTTACTTCGGGCCGGATCTCACGGGGGTGTTTGTGGGGGATGCGGGTGCGTTGGGCATCAAGGCGCGTGCCACGCTAAAGCTGATTCCCCGCCACATTGAACTCGACTTTTTGTCTGCTGAGTACGTCGATCCAACGCAAATGTTCGCTGCGATGTCAGAGATCTCGCGGCAGAATTTGGCGGCCGAGTGCTTTGCGTTTGATCCCGTGTTGATGGACGTACGTAAACGCCGCATGAGTTTGCTCGCCGATGCCAAAACCCTGATCAATGTGGTGAAACAATCAGGTGTGATGGCCGGCTTGGGTTTGGTGAAGTCAGGTCGCGACTTTGTGGATGAGAGTCGCTACTCAGCGCACTGCACTGTTGAGGGAATGAGCGCGGAAGAGGTAGCGCGGAAAGTGGCAGTCATCAAGCAAATCTTTGCGCAGCACGGCATAGCGACGGAAAACGCTTTTCCAAAAGCGCTGCGTGCCATGCCGTTTTCTGCACCGAACTCGATGCTCGGCCCCGACGGTGAGCGCTGGGTACCTGTGCACGCCATCTTTCCGCATTCAGACAGCGCGCGTGCATTTGGCGCAATCAAGGATTTCTTTGCGGCGAAGCAATCAGTATTGGACCAGCACGGTATTCGCGTTGGCTACCTATGCACCACGGTTGCACAGCAGGGAACATTGATCGAACCCGTTTTCTATTGGAACGACACACATATGCCGTACCACAAGCGCGTCGTTGAGCCGGATTACCTCAAGAAGTGTGGTGAGCCGGCCCCCAATCCTGCCAGCACAGCCGCGGTGCACGTGCTCAAGGCTGAGACCGCGCAGTTAATGCGCCGCCTCGGTGGCACGCACTTTCAACTCGGCAAGTTTTACAGCTACCGTGAGGGGCGTAACCCTGCCGCGCTGGCGTTGTTTGACGCGATCAAACAGCAATTGGATCCGAAGGGATTGATGAACCCAGGAGTATTGAAATGACAGGGCCAAGGCTCGCTCACGGCACCGTCTGTGTGCCTGATCTCAATGAGGCGCTGGCACTCTATCGTGATGTATTTGAGCAGCGTGTGCTCTCGGAT
>JAJTHU010000307.1 GCA_021300055.1 Nitrosomonadaceae bacterium
GTAGTGCACTTCTGGTACTGGGTGCACTTCTTGAGGATGCGAGTGGTGCAGTTGTGGGCAGCCTGCTGGGCCTCACAGACCTCACAAGACCGAGCTTTATCCGCTCCGTCACAGTTCGTGGACGACGACGCTTTGCTCATCACTTTGGTCAGGGACTTGCTTGCTTTAGCTGGCTTCGACGTTCACTGCTTCCAATCGCCGCGCGCAGCGTTGGATGCTCTCGTCGCAGCACCCGAACAGTTTCATGCAATCGTCACGGACTACAATATGTCGTCAATCTCCGGCATAGAGGTGGTGGAGTCCGCCCGCAAGGTCTGTCCATCAGTACCTACTGTTGTTGTTAGCGGATACGTTGATGACATGCTCCATCGTCGCGCCGCTCAGGCAGGGGTATCAGCAATCGTAAACAAAGAGCGAATGACCGAAGACCTTGCAGTGACGCTACGTCGCCTATCGGATGCAAACTAGCGCATGTTGCAGCGCAACGGAAAGGCGGTGAGACTCCAGCACTTATGGGCTGGTCACTTTAGGGGGTGCAGCTTGAGAAACTTTGCGCTAATCTAGCCTCTCCACAATAGGGGGACGCATGAAGCCGGTATCCGAGCTACTCAAGAAGCACCCGCAAAAGGATCTGTACTCCGTTGCCCCAGATGCGACGGTGTTCGACGCGATCAAGTTGCTCGCCGAGAAACACATCGGTGCGGTGATGGTGATGGATAGCGGGCAGCTCGTTGGCATCTTTTCCGAACGCGACTACACACGCAAGATCGCGCTGCAGGGCCTTAATTCGCGCGAGACCAAAGTACGCGAGGTTATGACCTCCCCAGTGCTGTATGTGACACTGGAACACCGCACGCGTCAGTGCATGGCGCTGATGAGCGAGAAGAACATCCGGCACTTACCCGTCCTTGATGGCCCGGACGGCAAGCCCGTCGCCATGCTGTCGATCCGCGATCTAATGAACGACATCATCGCTGACCACGAATTCACTATCGCGCAGCTCGAAAACTACATCAATCAGTAGTCCCGCCTGACGGCTGATTCACAACCAGCATTGCACCAAGCAGCTTTGCAATTACGACTCTCGACACGACGCGACGTGCCTGCCATCCGCGACCTGATCGCCGCGTCTGCGCGCGAACTCAGCGTTGGTTACTACACCCCAGAGCAAGTTGAGGTGGCGCTGCAAGGCACATTCGGTGTCGATAGCCAACTCATCGAAGACCAAACCTATTGGCTCATCCAAGCCGCCGATCGTATCGTCGCGGCTGCCGGCTGGAGCTTTCGCGCGACACTTTACGGCGCAGATGGCGCAGCGTCCCGCGTCCCGGATCTGCTAGACCCTGCCAGGGATGCTGCACGTATTCGCGCATTTTTCGTGGCACCAGACATGGCAAGACGCGGGCTTGCCACGCAGCTACTCGCGCGTTGCGAGCGCGAAGCCGTGATAGTCGGATTTGCACGCACCACGCTCATGGCCACACTTCCCGGCGTGGATTTCTACCGCGCTCGCGGCTACGTTGGCGATCAGTTCGTTACCTTGCCCATGACGGATGCCGTCTCGCTTTCATTGCTACCGATGCACAAAGCGCTAACGCACTAGCAGGTGCAGCGGAAGCCGCGCACCGCCGCCTCACACAAACACGCCGGCAGAGCCTAAACAAGTGCGTCGTCGGCGTCGCGCATAATGTCGAAATGAAACGTACCTCCTTCGACGCCATTGTCGTCGGCGCCGGAGCGGCAGGCATGATGTGTGCATCGGTCGCCGCGCAACGCGGCGCGCGTGTCCTGCTGAACGACCACTATCACAAGCTCGGCGAAAAGATTCGCATTTCGGGCGGTGGCCGCTGCAACTTCACCAACATCCACACGCGACCTGAGAACTTTCTCTCACAGAACCCGCACTATTGCCGGTCTGCCCTCGCGCGCTACACGCCAAACGATTTCATCAAGCTGGTTGAATCGCACAACATCGCGTATCACGAGAAGACACTCGGCCAATTGTTTTGCGACGACAGCGCCTCGGCCATCATCCGCATGCTAAAAGCAGAGTGCGATAAGGGCGCGGTCGAATGGCGCATGCCTGCGAGCGTTAAATCCATTGAGCACAGCGGCATGCATTTTCGCGTACAGCTCGAAGGTGAATTGCTTGAGTCGCGCGCACTGGTGATCGCGACGGGTGGTCTCTCGGTTCCCAAGATCGGCGCCACACCATTCGGTTATCAGATTGCGGAGCAGTTTGGCTTGAAGATGGTGCCGCCCAAGCCTGCCCTCGTCCCACTTGCATTCCCGCCGGAAGAGTTGGAACGGTTCGGCGATCTCTCCGGTGTGTCGCTCGATGCCGTGACAAGTTGTGCCGGCGGCCAATTCCGCGAGGCGATTCTGCTGACCCATCGAGGCCTCTCGGGCCCGGCAATTCTGCAAATCAGTTCTTATTGGCAGGCGGCTGGCGCGAAAGAGCCCATTCACCTAAATGTATTGCCGGATGCGGCGGCGATTGCCACCATCATGCGAGGCCGCAACAGCAAAGTGCAGTTTCACAACTTGCTTGCGGAGACCATGCCGCGCCGATTCGCCGAAAGCTGGTGCAATGCGATGCGCATCGACCAACCCGCTAATCAATTCAACGAGACCGCATTCCACCGCGCGCTAGATGACCTGCAAGATTGGAAAGTGCGTCCCTCGGGCACGTTGGGCTACAACAAAGCAGAGGTGACGCTGGGCGGCGTCGATACGCGCGGTCTGTCATCCAAGACCATGGCCGCAACGCATATGCCCAATCTTTACTTTGTCGGCGAAGTCGTCGACGTGACGGGCCATCTCGGCGGATTTAACTTTCAGTGGGCGTGGGCGTCAGGGCACGCAGCCGGTTGCGCGATTGCGGAGGCCAAGCAATGACGTTAGCCGCAAGACGGTGGGTGCTCGATACCAACGTTGTCATCGACTGGTTGGTGTTTGATCACCCGTTCATGGACCCACTACGAAACGCGGTGCGCGATGGTTCGCTCAAGGTGCTGACGCACGGGCTCGCGATTGACGAACTTCGTCGCGTGCTTGGCTATCGGCAACTCAAGCTCAGCGTAGAGCGGCAGCAATCCGTGATGGATGCTTACATGGCCGCGACGCAATCGGTCGCCCTACCGGGTTTGGCAAATGCGGGCGCTACATACAAAGACCTGATGATGCCAGGCGGGTTCCCACGCTGCCGCGATCGCGATGATGAGCACTTCGTCGCTCTCGCGTTTCACCATCGTGCCGACGCGTTGGTGTCGCGCGACAACGCCGTCTACGGCATGAAGTCGCGCGCCGCGAAGTTTGGCTTGAACATCGTCAACGTACAGCAAGCGATTGCTTTGCTGCAACCGCAGGCGAGCGCCGTGTCGGCGTAGCGCGGCCTAGCAAACCCCAGCATTGGCGCGGCGTTTGGGGCGAGCGCCTGAAAAAAACGCCCGCCAATTCATGAGTTTTACTTCTTGAGTCTCGCCGCAAACTGTTTGCGGAACTTGGACACCTTGGGCGACACCACTGCCATACAATAGCCCTGCCCCGGATTATGGGCGAAGTACTCTTGGTGGTAATCCTCGGCGGCATAGAAGACCCCCGCCGGAACAACTTCGGTGACGATGGGCTTGCCCCACAAATCTTCTTTGGTGAGGTGCGCGATGGTTTCTTTGGCGATGCGAGCTTGTTCTTCCGAGTGTGTGTAGATGCCAGACCGATACTGCGTGCCGACATCGTTGCCCTGCCGATTCAGCGTGGTCGGGTCGTGAATCGAAAAGAACACACCAAGAATTTCAACGTACGAAATCACATCGGCGTCGAAGACAACTTTGACGACTTCGGCGTGGCCGGTGGTGCCACGACAGACTTGTTCGTAGCTTGGGTTCGGCACTTCACCGTTGCTATAGCCGGACACGACATCGACCACACCTTCGAGTTGATCAAACACCGCTTCGAGACACCAGAAGCAGCCACCACCCAATGTGGCGGTTCGTAAGTTGCTCATTGCGCTTCCTTTTTAGTCAGGGGTTTGGGGCTGAAGTGAATGTCGCCGTAGTACGCGACAGTCGCCTCCCCTGTATTGTCGGTGTCGGTCATGATTCCTAACGAAAGAATGCGTCCGGGCTTCTCGCCGAATGCGCGTTCGAAGTCACGCATGATGTTGCGCTCGTAGCCAATCCAGCGGCCGTTGCCTGAAGCGCCCGACTCGACCACGATCATCTTGATGCGAGACGTGTGCGCGCTCTCGATCAATGTGTCGACGGGGGCTTTGTTCTCCCAGATGTACATCAGCGTCGCATAAGGTAGTGCTTCTCCCGTCAGCGCCTTGGCGCGCGCGGATACCGCACGATCTTCGAAGTCGAGCTTGCTCATGTCGCCGTCAAACGTGATGATGACGCGCACCGGAGAGTCTTCTGCGTGACGTTTAGTGTTATCCGCCGAGGGGATGAGCGCGGGCACATTCCAACGCCAATGAATCCACTGCATGTTCAGCGGATCGATATTGAGCCGCTTGCGCACGCCAGAAGCCGATTGGTCTGCACGCGCCTCTACAACCGTCACGCCGGTCGGATCAGCGACCAAGCGGTAGGCGGTGTCGCGCTTGAAGCGCGAGAGTTGCTTCATCCCCCAACCCGCAGGTAATGGACCCTCAGCCTTGGCTGTAGAGAACGGCGTCACGCTAGCGCGCGGCGCTTCGCGGCGCTCGGTCAACGACGCACAACCGGCTAGCGCCATACAAATGAAAACGGCCAACGCACTTGCGTACGCTGGCCGAGTGTCTCGACGATCCGTCACAGGCTGACTTCGCGACTTACTCTGCGAAATTCGCGGCAACAAAGTCCCAGTTGACGATCTGCCAGAAGCCTTTCAGGTAGTTGGGGCGGCTGTTGCGGTAGTCGATGTAATACGCGTGCTCCCAAACATCGCACGTCAACAACGGCGTCATGCCTTGGGTGAGCGGCGTCGCAGCGTTGCTGGTGCTTTCGAGCGACAGTGAGCCGTCGGCCTTCTTGCAGAGCCAAGCCCAACCGGAACCAAAGGTACCGGCAGCTTTAGCGTCGAACTGCTTTTGGAACTCTTCGAAGCTACCGAATTGCTTGTCGATCGCAGCGGCTAGCGCGCCTGTCGGCTTGCCACCACCGCCTTGCGCCACCGGCTTAAAGCCGAGGAAGTAGAAATCGTGGTTCCAGATTTGCGCTGCGTTGTTGAAAATCGGACCGGCGGGCGCCTTCTTCACGACTTCTTCAAGGGTCATATTTTCGAACTCGGTACCCTTGGCGAGGTTGTTCAGATTGGTCACATACGTGAGGTGGTGTTTTCCATAGTGGAAGTCGATGGTCTCGGCAGAAACGTGCGGCGCGAGCGCATCTTTAGCGTAGGGCAAAGCAACTTGAGCAAATACAGTCATGGTGACTCCAAGAATCAATAAATCGACGATGAAAACGAGCAGCAGCAAATACGTAGCAAACGATATTTTCGCAGACTCCGGAGACCGCACGCGCAGATGCAGCGAGAAATGGCTGCACACCGCTCGTGAGCCGTCATGGTCGGCGACCCATGAATAGCCACATTTCGTGGCGGGTTATCACGGGGCCCGATGGTGAATGGTTGCCCGAATGCGTGCATTGGGCAAACAGGCAGCCAGTCTCGACTTGTCTACCCGAGTGATCCGCCCTACGCAGGCGTGATCAAGGCTCAACGCAGCGCAGGTGCGGGGCGCCGCGGGTCTTGCATTCCGTAGGGGCAAATGCCGTTGATATGTACGTGTCCGGCGTGGGCGTTGCTTTGCTGCATGGCTTGCCACCGGGCAATGACACTCGCAGCGTGCTTGCGCTCTGCGGCTGCCACGTCTCCGATGAACTCTGAGCCTGCGTGGAACTCACTCGGCTCGCCGGCATGCCCGCGCATCCGACCGCACCAAACGCCAGCGCGAGCATCAGCAACGCGACGACTCGGCGCTGGGAGTGCAACATA
>JAJTHU010000129.1 GCA_021300055.1 Nitrosomonadaceae bacterium
TGGACTGTTGGGAACCTTCCCGCAGGCTTCAAGAAAGTAACGGAGCTCATACGCAATATGGCGGGGCGCAAGGAGCCAGTGGCACATCTTGTTTTCTCAGATGGGCTCCTCCATATCTCGGTATTCGTTGAGCAAGCGGCTGCACCCGTTCAGCCGACACTGCGAGCGTCAGAAGATCAACCAATCAGCGTAGCCATCCGCCCAGTCGCCGACTATCAAGTGACGGTACTGGGTGAAGTTCCAGCCACGACCGTGCAGGTAATCGCTGATGGCGTCACAAAGAGACGTTGATTGCGGCGCAGAATGCGTAGTTGCCACCGCCTTGATGCTCGAGTAGCAGACTAAATCGCCGGGGAAACCCGGCGATTCAACTTGAAAGAAGAAAATATGTCAAAACGTTACCGTTCTCTGCAAATGCTTGGTATCGCTGCAGTACTGGCGATCGGCATCCTTTTTCTTGCAGCGCCTCACCGGATCGCCGATGCCCAAACCTCCCGAGCGGCCTTGCCGGACTTCTCCGAGCTCGTTGAGAGCCAAGGGCCAGCCGTGGTCAACGTCAGCACCAAGGCCCGTCCGCGCGGCATGCAGGGTGTTAGTCCCGAAGACCAGGAACAGTATTTCGAATTTTTCCGGCGCTTCTTGCCGCCGGAAATGCAGCCGCCAACTCCGCGCACAAATCCGCAAAATCCGCGCCGCGCGCCGCGCGAGCGCGCCCCAAACAATGAGGCCCCGCTCCGTGACTTGGGTCAGGGCTCTGGTTTCATCATCAGCGGCGATGGCTTCATCGTCACCAACGCGCACGTCGTCGCGAATGCTGAAGAAGTGACTGTCACGCTGACCGACAAGCGCGAATTCAAGGCGCGTGTGGTCGGTACCGACGCGCGCACCGATGTGGCGGTGTTGAAGGTAGAAGCAACGGGACTGCCGAAGGTAACAGTTGGCAACTCGGACCGTCTGAAGGTGGGCGAATGGGTGTTGGCGATTGGCTCGCCGTTCGGCTTTGAGAACACCGTGACTGCGGGCATTGTGAGCGCGAAATCCCGCGAAACCGGCGATTTCGTACCCTTCATCCAGACCGATGCGGCGGTCAATCCCGGTAACTCCGGTGGTCCGCTGTTCAACACGCGTGGCGAAGTCATCGGTGTGAACTCACAGATCTTCAGCGGCACCGGCGGCTACCTCGGCATCTCCTTTGCCATCCCCGCGAACATCGTGATGGACGTCGCCAATCAAATCATGAAGAACGGCCGCGTTCAGCGTGGCCGTATCGCCATCGAGCTGGAAGGTGAGCCGATTTCTGAAGAGCTCGCTGAGTCGCTTGGTTTGCCCAAGAAAGATCCGGGCGTGATGATCCGCAACGTCGAAAAGGACGGCCCAGCCGACAAGGCGGGAATCAAGGCTAAGGACGTGATCCAGAAAATCAATGGCAAGGCTGTGAAGGTCGTGCCGGATGTGACGCGCTCGATCTCCTCGATGACCCCGGGCAGCAAGGTCACGATCACCGTGTGGCGTGCTGGCAAGGTTCAGGACATCGTTGTCACCGTTGCTGAGGCGCCTGCCGATCAGCGTCCACCATCCCGTGTCGGCCCCAACGCGCCGAAGTCAGAGAAAGAAGCGCCTTCAATGAAGCCGAATCGTCTTGGCCTGATCGTTGAAGAGGTCGATGAGGACGATAAGCGCGGCATGGGTATCACGCACGGCGTGATCGTCACGGATGTATCAGGCCCCGCCGCGCGCGTTGGTCTGCGTCCGGGCGATGCGATCCTCTCGCTCAACACGACGGAAGTGAAGTCGCCAGCGCAGTTCAACGAGTTGGTCGCAAAGCTTGACGACAAGAAGCCGGTCGCGTTGCTGGTGAAGCGTGATGAGTCGCCGGCTCGCTACGTAACCATGCGTCCAGAGGCGAAATAGTGTCGAAGCAGCCTCGCTGCGCCCCATGAGCAATTCGATTCAACTTACGCTCATCGGGCGCAGCTACTGCCACTTATGCGATGACCTCCGAGCCGCCCTCGTCGCGGCGGCGCAAGCCGATGGCGTCGTTATTGAACTGAGCGAAATCGACGTGGATGAGCGTCCCGAACTCGAGGAGGAGTACGGGATGCTTGTGCCCGTCCTGCTCAGGGGTGGATTGCCCGACGGGGTGGAGATTTGCCATTACCACTTCGACCCGAGCGCGTGGCGTCGCGCGATTGCCGCCTAGACGCCAGCGTAGTCGGCGCGCATGTCATCTGAGTAGACGGACGGCTACGAAGGGCAGGTGCGCGGTTTGGGCTAAAATAGCAAGTTGTCCAAGCCAAACGCTGGCCGAGTACGTTTCGGGTACGCTAGATCGGCCCGATGCCTTGGGCGCAATTTACGTCCGCGTCCGGGTTTCCAGCGTTTTCACGCTATTTGTTGCACAACACCAAGGGCACCATCGGTGCCCTTGTTTTTGCGAATTGCTTATTTGCAACTTCGCGCCCTTGCACACTCGTCGCCCATTCATGGATCACATCCGCAACTTCTCCATCATCGCCCACATCGACCACGGCAAATCCACGCTCGCTGATCGGTTGATCGAGCGCTGCGGCGGCCTTTCGACTCGCGAGATGGAGTCGCAGGTGCTCGACTCGATGGAACTTGAGCGCGAGCGTGGTATCACCATTAAAGCGCAAACAGCGGCGCTGAGCTACACCGCACGCGACGGCAAGGTTTACAACCTGAACCTCATCGACACCCCGGGCCACGTTGACTTCTCCTATGAGGTATCGCGCTCGCTATCCGCTTGCGAGGGGGCATTGCTGGTCGTTGACGCATCACAGGGCGTAGAGGCGCAGACGGTTGCTAACTGTTACACCGCGATCGACCTCGGCGTAGAGGTCAACCCAGTTCTGAACAAGATTGATTTGCCTTCGGCCGATCCTGATCGTGTCATCGATGAAATCGAGGACATCATCGGCATCGAGGCACACGATGCGGTGCGTTGTAGTGCCAAGACCGGCGTCGGCATCGATGACGTGCTCGAGACGGTAGTTGCCAAGGTGCCGCCGCCTAAAGGCACGCTCGATGCACCTCTCAAGGCGCTCATCATCGACTCGTGGTTCGACAACTATGTTGGCGTTGTGATGCTGGTGCGCGTGGTTGACGGTGTACTGCGTCCCAAGGATCGCATCCTGCTCATGGCGACCGGCGCGCAGCATTTGTGTGAGCAAGTTGGCGTCTTCGCGCCAAAATCGCAGCCGCGTCCCGAACTAAAGGCAGGTGAGGTAGGTTTCGTGATCGCGGGCATCAAGGAACTTAAATCGGCAAAGGTAGGCGATACCGTCACCGTGGTGGATAGGCCGGCTGCGGAGGCGTTGCCGGGCTTCAAGGAGATCAAGCCGCAAGTGTTTGCTGGCCTTTATCCTGTCGAGTCCAACCAGTACGACGGTCTGCGTGACGCGCTGACTAAGCTCCAGTTGAACGACGCCAGCCTCCGCTTTGAGCCTGAGACCTCGCAAGCGCTAGGCTTTGGCTTTCGCTGCGGCTTCCTCGGTCTACTGCACATGGAGATAGTGCAGGAACGCCTCGAGCGCGAGTTCGACCAAGACCTGATCACCACTGCGCCGACGGTTATCTATCAAGTCGTCAATAAAGACGGCACGATTCTCGAAATCGAGAACCCGTCACGTCTGCCTGACCTATCGAAGATTGAAGAGATTCGTGAGCCGATCATCACCGCGACAATGATGATGCCGCAGGAGTACGTTGGCTCAGTGATCATTCTGTGCAACCAGAAGCGCGGTGTGCAGGTGGACATGCAGTACCACGGCCGCCAAGTGGTGCTCGTGTATGAAATGCCGATGAACGAAGTGGTGATGGACTTCTTCGACAAGCTCAAGTCGGTGTCGCGCGGTTATGCCTCGCTCGATTACGAGTTCAAAGAGTATCGTGCGTCGGATTTGGTCAAGCTCGACATCCTCATCAATGGTGACAAGGTCGATGCGCTCTCGCTGATCGTTCACCGCGCCAATAGTCAGTATCGTGGCCGGGAACTCGCTGCGAAAATGCGTGAATTGATTCCACGACAGATGTTCGACGTCGCAGTGCAAGCTGCAATCGGTTCAAACATCATTGCTCGAGAAAACGTGAAGGCGCTACGCAAAAACGTCTTGGCAAAATGCTATGGCGGGGACATTAGCCGCAAGCGTAAGTTGCTTGAGAAGCAGAAAGCCGGCAAAAAGCGTATGAAACAGGTTGGTAGCGTGGAAATTCCGCAAGAGGCGTTTTTGGCCATCTTGCAAGTTGGAGACAAGTAGTTGGCTTACTGAAGGCTGCGGTGCGTCGGTCGTTCGTGCACCGCTCGTGTTCATTTGTCGTCGCGATTGGGGTTTTGTCTCGCCGCGGGTGCATTGTCGGCGCAGGTTTGCACAATAAGCACCGGTGTTAATTTTCGAAGGTTCAAAGATGAATTGGGAAATGGTAGCGTGGGTGGCAATAGCCGGAAGTTTGTTGGTGATCATCGCCAGCTTCTTTTTTTCCGCGAAGGCTGACGCCGTGTCGGCTGGCGGCACGCCACTCGCAGACGGTGAGTCAGCCTCGACAATGCATACCCTGTTAGAGATTGCTTGGCCGCTGCTGTTTATCGTTTCGCTCGGCATGCTCACCTTCAAGGAAGTTATGGGCTTTGCTGCGGTTCTGTTGACTGCCACCACGATTACTGGCGCGATTTGGCTGGTTGACCATCTGCTGCTGCGCAAACGCCGTCAAAGCGGCACGCGCGAACCGGTGTTGGTCGAGATGGCCAAGAGTTTCTTTCCGGTCATTCTCATCGTCTTTCTGCTGCGGTCCTTCTTGTACGAGCCGTTCAAGATTCCATCGGGCTCAATGGTGCCTACACTCTTGGTCGGCGACTTCATCCTCGTGAACAAGTTCACCTATGGCGTGCGTCTGCCTGTCATCAATAAGAAAATTGCTGATGTGAATTTGCCTCAGCGCGGTGACGTGATGGTGTTTCGCTATCCCGAGGACATGAACAAGGATTTCATCAAGCGTGTCGTCGGTATTCCAGGGGATACCATCGCCTACAAGAACAAACGTCTGTGGGTTAACGGTCAGGCCGTCACGACGACGGCGACGGGCACCTATACCGATACTGAGTCAGGCGCGGTGCGCTTCTTTGAAACCTACACCGAGCAATTGGGTGACCGTGCGCACGCGATGATGGTCGATCCGCAGTACCCGTCTCTGGACTTGGCGCGGGTCAAGCAGTTTCCGAACCGTTCCAATTGCACTTACAATGACGAAGGCATGACCTGCAAAGTGCCCGCCGGCAATTACCTCATGATGGGCGACAGCCGCGATAACAGCGAGGACGGTCGGTACTGGGGGTTCGTGCCCGAGGAGAACATCGTTGGCAAAGCGGTTCTCGTGTGGATGAACTTCTCCCACTTGGGTCGCGTCGGTACATCCATTAAGTAACGCCCTGAACGAGGTAACTCATGGTTTCCAACAAGGCACTCTCTGCTCCCCGCCGCGCGTTTAAGAACCGCCAGTACGGGATTGGTTTCGTGACGCTCGCGCTGTACTTCATCGTCGGTGCGGTTATCGTGCTCGGCTTTCTGAAAATCGTTCCCCACTATATTGAGTACTTCTCGGTCAAGAAGGTGATCGCCGCGATGGCGACGAGCGAGGAAGTAAAATCGGGCACCGTCGCGGAAATTCGTAACAGCTTCGACCGCCGCCGCGTCATCGACAATATCCAGGCCATCAAGGCTACTGACCTTGAAATCAGCAAAGAAAACAACGATACAGTGGTTACCGCGACCTGGCAGGCCAACGTGCCGCTGTTCACCGGCTGGACCTTATCGATCGACTTCACGGTCAGTACTGCGGACAAGTCCTAGTCAATGTCCTTTGCGGCGTCAGAGCTCGAGTCGCGTATCGGCTATACGTTCCGAGACGCCTCCCTGCTTAAGCAAGCGTTGACGCATCGCAGCTTCGGGGTGCCGCATAACGAGCGCCTCGAGTTTCTTGGCGACGCAATGCTCAACCTCGCGGTCGCGCGCATGGCTTACGTTAAGTTTGCCGACATGCCCGAAGGTGATTTGAGCCGGGTACGTGCCAATCTGGTGAACCAAACCAGTCTCGCTTCGGTTGCGCAAGCGCTCGATATCGGCACACTGCTGCGCCTCGGCGAAGGCGAAGTCAAGACGGGCGGCGCAGCGCGCGCTTCGATACTTGCGGATGCCGTCGAGTCGCTCATCGGCGCCGTGTTACTCGACGGCGGCGAAGCCGCCGCATTGGCAGTCGTGCAACAACTCTTTGCCGACAAGCTCGACCAGCCCTTGTCACAAGGGTTGCAGAAAGATGCCAAGACCGCTTTACAAGAGTGGCTGCAAGCGCGCAAGTATGCACTGCCACAGTACATGGTCAAGCGCATCGAAGGTGCCGCGCATCAGCAAACCTTTTTCGTTGAAGCAATTACCGAACGTCCTGCGTTCAAGGCTGAAGGGCAGGGAAGCACACGTCGGATAGCCGAGCAGGACGCCGCGCACAAAATCCTGCTGCGCTTGGCTGAGCGGGGCCAACAATGACGCGCAATTCAGCAGGCAGTAGCGCTGCAGACGATAGCGAGTTTCGCTGCGGCACAGTTGCAATCGTCGGTCGCCCGAATGTCGGCAAATCGACGCTGATGAA
>JAJTHU010000333.1 GCA_021300055.1 Nitrosomonadaceae bacterium
GACAAACAAGTTGCGGCGGCAAAACAATTCAGCGGCGACGACCTCAAGCTCGTCGTGCTGCCGGAGTATTTTTTGACGAGCTTCCCCGTCGGCCCTGATCTACCCACTTGGGCGGCGCGCGCCTGCTTGAAGCCGGATGGCGCAGAGTACGCCGCGCTTTGCGACGTCGCCAAGAAGAATGGCGTGTACCTCTCGGGCAACGCTTACGAAGTCGATGCCAAGTTTCCCGAAATCAACTTTCAAGTCAGCTTCATCATCGACGATGCGGGCAAGTTGATTCTGCGCTATCGCCGCTTGATTTCGATGTACACCGCCACGCCGCACGACGTGTGGGACAAATTTGTGGAGATCTATGGCGTTGAGGCCGCTTTCCCCGTCGCCGATACCCCATTGGGTAAGCTCGCCTGCATCGCCTCTGAGGAGATTTTGTTTCCGGAAGTCGCGCGCGCGCTGGCGCTGCGCGGTGCCGAAATCTTCTTGCACTCATCGTCAGAAACCAGCAGTCCGCAGCTCACTAAAAAGCAAATCGCCAAGCGCGCACGAGCGGTCGAAAACTTGGCCTACGTTGTCTCGTCGAACTCTGCCGGCATTGCCGGTATCGACATTCCGATGTCGTCCACAGACGGCAACTCGCAGATCATGGACTACGAAGGCCGCATCCTCGCGGAAGCGGGCTATGGCGAATCGATGGTGGCGCTGACGCAGATTGATCCCGCGGTGATTCGCCACGTACGCGGTCGCGTGGGCATGGACAACTATCTAGCGCGTTTGCGAACCGAGCCGTTCGCCTCAACCTATCAGCGCAGCGTGTATCCCGCGAATGTCCTGTCGAACGAAAAGCCTTCTCGCAACGTCTTTCGCGCAGCGATCGAGCGCGGCATCGCTGCGATCCAAAGCACTAGCAAGGGAACAAAGTAATGGCCGCGATGTTTAAGGTGCGCAACCCGCGCAATGGCGAGTACGACTACGAATTCGCCAGATCGTCGCCTGCCGATATCGCCTTGCAAAGTGCCAAACTCCGCGCCCAGAGCCGAGTTTGGGCCGAAATGAGCCCAAAAGCACGCGCAGACTTGCTTTTGCGTTGGGCGGAGGCGTTGAAAGCCGAACGGCAAAACCTCATTGACGCGCTTGTCGTCGACACTGGTCGTCGGCGTGAAAGCGAGTTGGAAGTCGATTCTGCGATAGGCAACATCATGCGGTGGGCGGCGCGCGCTCCCGCACTCCTCGAAGAGCCTGCTACGCGCGAGAGTGTGGTGAAGCCGATGACGCTCACTGCGGCGAGCGTGCCTGTCGGCTTAGTTGCAGTGATCAGTCCGTGGAATTTTCCGTTGCTGCTCGCCTTGATCGATACCGTCCCTGCCCTTGCAGCGGGTTGTCCAGTGATGGTCAAGCCGTCCGAGGTCACGCCGCGCTTTGTCGAGCCACTACGCCGTGCCATCAACGCGGTGCCGGAACTATCCAACGTGCTTCACGTGGTGCAAGGCGGACCCGACACCGGCGCCGCGATGATCGACAACGCAGATGCCGTGTGCTTTACGGGAAGTGTGGCGACTGGTCGGATGATCGCCAAGCACTGCGCAGAACGCTTGATTGCGTGCTTCCTGGAACTCGGCGGCAAGGACGCTGCCATCGTCCTGGAAGGCGTCGATGTATCGCGCGCGGCGCGCTCCATTGCGTGGGGTGGTAACGCGAACGCGGGGCAGTCGTGCTTGTCGGTTGAGCGCGTGTTTGTGGAGCGGCTCATCTATGCAGCGTTTACGGCGGCACTTGCCGCGGAGTGCAACGCGCTCAAGCTCGCCTACCCGAGGGTTGACGATGGCGTCATCGGTCCGCTCACCGCAGAGCGCCAAGCCGTCACGATCCGTTCGCAGCTCGATGACGCCTATGCCCGCGGTGCAAAGGCGCTGGCAGGCAGCAACGTTGAAGAACTCGGCGGTGGGCTCTGGTGCAAGCCAGTGGTTTTAGTGGATGTCACACCCGACATGAAGATCATGACCGAAGAAACCTTTGGTCCGGTGCTGCCCGTCATGCCGTTCGACACAATCGATGAAGCGATTGCGCTCGCTAACGGCACTGAGTTTGGATTGTCTGGCGCCGTGTTTGGCCCGCGTGAGCGCGCCATTGAGGTCGCCAAACAAATGCATGGCGGTGCAATTAGCATCAACGACGCGGCGCTAACCGCGATCGTTCACGATGGCGAGAAGCAGGCGTTCAAGAACTCAGGGCTCGGCCCATCGCGCATGGGCGATACGTCCATCACGCGCTTCCGACGTAAGCGCGTCTTCATCGAAAACGCGACTCTGCAACACGATCCGTGGTGGTTCCCTGCGCAAGGCTAGCCCGCCGCACACGGCACGAAACAAGCGCATACTGCTAAGGCAAGCGATTCTCCTCCACGTCGCTACGACCGCGTGGCTTGGCTCCTAACGAGCCCCACTTCTTGACGCAGTTTTCAACTGCGACACATTTGCCGCGCGATATCGACCCTGGCTACAAGACCAAGCAAGAATCCATCAGCATAGCTGGCGTGGATGATCTCCTGATCCGCTCGCTATTGGACAACCAGCAGTTCTCCGACCCAGAAGGGTTGGCCGAGCAGTTAGGCATCAGTTCCGCTACATGGCCACTATTCGGCTTGCTATGGCCCTCGGGGTACCGCCTCGCGGCAAAGATCGCCACCCGGGCGCCGGTCAAAAACGAACGCATGCTCGAAATTGGATGTGGGCTCGCGCTTGCTAGCCTCGTCGCACATCGTCAGGGACTCGACATTACCGCGAGCGACCGCCACCCGTTAACTGAGTCTTTCCTCGCCGCCAACCTTCATTTGAATGGCCTGGCGCCGATGAAGTATCGCCATGGCGCGTGGGGTGAGGATCACCTCATGCTCGCATCAGATGAAATCGCGACGCCGACCTTGCTGACGGAGCGCTATGACTTCATTATGGCCAGCGACGTTCTCTACGAGCGAGACCAACAGGCTTACCTACCGGCGTTCATCGAGCGGCACGCGAGTGCCCACGCCAAAGTTTGGATCGTCGATCCGGACCGAGGTAATCGCTCCGCTTTTAACCAACAGATGTCGGCGTTAGGATTTATCGGCCGCGAAGAGCGCCTTGATGTGGTGGCCACGCCGCGCAACCTTGCGTATCGTGGACGGCTGCTCGCCTACCACCGCGGCATGTCAGTTGCCCGACGCGCGATGTTGCGTCGCTAGACGTTTCTTCAAATTCGGAATCAACCCGCCGTCGCGCACAATCTCGAGCAAGAAGTCGGGCAACGCCTCACATTGCGCCAGCGTGTTTCCTTCTGCATCGCGCACAGTCGCGCGTTCAAGATCAAATTGCACCGTCGCGCCGTCTTGCAGCTTAGCCGCGTCGGGGGACACCAGCACGGGTAGGCCGAGGTTGATCGCGTTGCGGTAGAAGATGCGCGCGGCACCCGTCGCAATAACCGCGCCGACCCCGAGATGCTTGAGTGCTTGTGCAGCCTGTTCGCGTGATGAGCCGATGCCAAAGCCTATACCGCCAACGACCAAGTCGCCGGGCTTCACTTGCGCGGCGAACTCAGGGCGAATCGCTTCAAGGCAGTGCGCCGCGAGTTCGTCGATGCTGCCTTTCATGTAGCGGCCTGGGGCAAGCAAATCAGTATCAACTTGATCGCCGAACTTCCAAATGCGGACGAGGGTCACCTTGGGCACCTCACTCAAACTGTCGCACCGACGGAGGTCGGTGCCCAAGTTTGCTCAACACACGTAGCCGTCTGAACTTGGATCCCGGCCTCCGCCGGGATGACATGCTTAGAGTGGTGCCCTACCAGTCGAGTCTGAGCATACATACGCCGTGTGTTCAAAGCAAAAACTCCCGAGGATCAGCAATGTGCCCCTTCACTGCCGATGCCGCGACCGTATACGGCGAGCCCAAATAGACTTCGGCCTTCGATGAACCCATGCGTCCTTTGAAGTTGCGCGCCGTTGACGCGATGCTCACTTCACCATCAGCCAACAACCCCGCACCGTAGCCCGCACACGCGCCGCAACCGGTGGGCATCATCTGCGCGCCCGCCTCAAGCAACACGGCGAGCGTGCCGTCGGCGGCGAGCTTGGCGGTGGTTTGCGTCGATGCAGGCGCGATAAAGAGTCGCGTGCCCTTGGCGACCTTGCGGCCCTTGAGCACTTCGGCGGCCATGCGCAAATCGTTTTCTTTCGCGCCGGTGCACGCGCCCAAGTAGGCTTGGTCGATGTGACGTGCTTCGGTGTCGGTAACCGGATGGCTATTTGCGGGCGAATGCGGCGCGGCAACATGCGGCACGAGCGCGGCGGTGTCAAATTGATGAACGGCCTCGTAGAGCGCGTCATCGTCGCTGCAGAGCGCAGCACGCCAAGGCTCGAGCTGCACGCCTTTGGCTTTAAGGTCCGCAGCAGTGGTGGCGTCGGGCGCGATGATGCCGGTCTTGGCACCAAGCTCAGCGGCCATGTTGGATAGCGTGAGTCGTTCGTTCATCCACATCGCCGCAACGGTAGAGCCCGCGTACTCGATGACTTTGTAATCGTTGTTCATGCCGAGCGTCGCGCAGAGCTTCAGCAGGATATCTTTGGCAACCACGCCGCGTGACAGGGCGCCATTCCACTCAACACGAATGGTCGCGGGCACACGCACCCAAATTTCACCCGTCGCCAACACGCCTGCCATTTCCGTGGCGCCCATGCCCACCATGAATGCGCCATACGCACCCCCCGAGGGTGAGTGTGAATCGCCACCCACGGCAAACAAGCCGGGCTTCATATGACCACGCTCAGGCAAGATGACATGGCAGATGCCCTCGCCATCGTAGAAATTGTGGATCTTGTGCAGCGTGGCAAATTTGCGGGTGAGCGACAGGATGCCGGCCGAATCGGCGTCAACGGCTGGAGTGTAGTGGTCAGCCACCAGCACCACCTTGCTCGGGTCCCAGATGCCGACACCGAGCTCCTTCAGCTTCGACTCAACGCGACGCGGACCGCCTGAATCGTGCATCATTGCCAGATCGACTTTGCACGTCACGATCTGGCCCACACTTACGCTGGCCTCACCCGCCGCGCGAGCGATGATCTTCTGGCTGATGGTGTGAGGCATTGGGCGTTTTGCGAAGTTGCTTGAAACCAGTGAACTGATGGGTAGAAACCCGCCTTAGCAGCAAGTTGTCCGGACAAATTATCGGCCATTTGTTAAACTCTCGCAATCTACAATTTGACTGCGCACGATGGCTTCCGCCATCGATTTCTCGCGCTTTGGAGCTCGGAACATGAAGATGAACGACAAACCCAACTTTAAGTGGGACGACGCCCTCCTCCTCGATGACCAACTCACCGACGACGAGCGCATGATCCGCGACCAAGCCCACGCGTATTGCCAAGAAAAGCTCATGCCGCGGGTGCTGCAGGCCAACCGCGAAGAGATTTTTCATCGCGAAATCATGAACGAGATGGGCGAGCTCGGCTTGCTTGGCCCGACTATCGACGGCTACGGTTGCGCGGGCGTCAACTATGTAAGTTACGGTTTGGTGGCGCGCGAAGTCGAGCGTGTCGATTCGGGCTACCGCTCGGCGATGAGCGTGCAATCCTCGCTTGTTATGCATCCCATCTACGCTTACGGCAACGAAGCGCAGCGCGAAAAATGGCTGCCCAAACTCGCGACGGGTGAGTTGGTCGGTTGCTTCGGGTTGACTGAGCCAAGCGCGGGCTCCGATCCATCTTCGATGATTACTCGTGCGACCAAGGTCGATGGCGGCTACATCGTACACGGCGCGAAGATGTGGATTACCAACTCCCCCATCGCCGACGTGTTTATCGTTTGGGCAAAAGATACGTCGGATGGCGATGCCATTCGCGGCTTCGTCCTCGAAAAGGGCATGAAGGGCCTCAGCGCCCCCAAGATTGAGGGCAAGTTCTCGTTGCGCGCATCGATCACCGGCGAGATTGTCATGGATCAGGTGTTTGTACCCGACGAGAATCTGCTCCCGAACGTCAAAGGACTCAAAGGCCCGTTCGGTTGCTTGAACAAAGCGCGCTATGGCATTAGCTGGGGCGCACTGGGCGCAGCAGAGTTCTGCTGGATGCAGGCACGGCAATACACGATGGATCGCATGATGTTTGGCAAGCCGCTCGCCGCGACGCAGCTCATCCAAAAGAAGCTCGCTGACATGCAGACCGAAATTTCGCTTGGCCTGCAAGCATCGCTTCGCGTCGGACGCTTGATGGACGAAGGCCGCGCCGCACCAGAGATGATTTCGCTGGTAAAGCGCAACAACTGTGGCAAGTCGCTCGACATCGCACGCGTGGCGCGCGATATGCACGGCGGGAATGGTGTGGCCGATGAATACCACGTGATCCGTCACGTGATGAACCTCGAGGCCGTCAATACCTATGAGGGAACACACGACGTACACGCTCTGATTCTGGGTCGCGCGCAGACGGGCCTCAACGCGTTTTTCTGATTCCGCGACGCCATGGAACACTCCAACAAAACCGCGCGTGAGATCTGGACCGACATCAAGGCCAACCCCAACCGCGCCCGTTTCGGTTTCGGCGACAAAGCGGCGCTGATCAATATCGACTTTCAAAAGGCGTACACCAAAGTCGATGAGTTCAAGACCGCATACGAAACCAATCCGAATCAAATCCAGTACGTCAATCAGCTCTCGGCGGCGTTCCGCAAGCTGAACTGGCCGGTGGTGTTTACGTATGTTGCCTATGCTGAATCCGGCGAAGACGCTGGCGTCTGGGGCACACGCACCAACACGCCAGACTCGCTGCAGAACATCAAACATGGTTCGCGCCGCGCCGAGTTCGACGACCGCTTGGGAGTGGATCGGGGCCGCGACATCATCTACTGCAAACGCATGCCATCGGTGTTTTTCGAAACGCCGTTGCAGTCTTTGCTGATCTGGCACAAGGTCGACACCATCATCGTCACCGGTGGCTCAACCTCTGGCTGTGTGCGCGCGACGGTTGTTGATTCGCTCTCGCATGGATATCGCACCATCGTTCCCGAAGAGTGCGTTGCGGATAAACATGAGAGCTATCACTTCGCCAACCTCACCGACATGATGTTGAAGTACGCCGATGTGATGGATGTGGCTGACGTGTTGAAGTGGTTGAGTTCAGTGCCGCAGCAAAAGTAAGCTGCCCATGAAATCCGACCCTGGCTACTACGAGTACTTGCCATACGCCAATCGTCCGAAGATCACTTGGCCAAACGGCGCGCGGCTCGCGTTCTGGGTCGCACCCAACATCGAGTTCTACGAACTCAATCCGCCCAAGAACCCCTCGCGCGCAGCGTGGCCGCACCCGTTCCCCGCAGTTCCGGGTTACAGCATCCGCGACTATGGCAACCGCGTCGGCCATATGCGGCAAGTGAAGTTGTTGGACAAGTACGGCGTTCGTGGGTCGATATCACTATCAACCGCGCTGTGTGAGCACCACCCAGAAATCATCGCGATGTGCCGCGAACGCGACTGGGAGTTTTTCACGCACGGTATCTACAACACGCGCTATACCTACGGCATGACCGAGGCACAGGAACGCGCCATGATTGCCGAGTCGATGGACATCATCGAAAGACACGTCGGCCAGCGTCCCGCAGGTTATTTAGCACCCGCGCTGTCGCACTCTGAAGCAACCATTGATCTGTTCGCCGAACTAGGTGGCATTTACACGTGCGATCTATTCCACGACGATCAGCCCACACCGGTTCGCGTGCGTAACGGCCAGCGTTTCGTCTCGGTGCCCTACTCCCTCGAACTTAACGACACCATCGTTTACGTGGTAAACAAAATTGAGCCGCGTCGCTATGGCCAGATAATCAAGGACAGCTTTGATCGCCTGTACGCGGAAGGCGCGCAGTCGGGCACCGTGATGTGCATCCCAACGCACAACTACCAAGTGAGCTGCCCGCATCGCCTCAAGGCGTTTGAAGAAGCGCTTGAGTACATCACCGGCCACCCAGACGTGTGGGTTACTACGGGTCGCGAAATTGCTGAGTATTACCTCGCGCACCACTACGACAATGCGTTGACGATCAATGCGGCGGGAGGCACGCGATGAGCGCCCCGACGAACTCGAACACGCCTACCTCACCACATCCGCCGGTGGGCGATGACTATTTGCAATATCCCATGCGGCGGCGTGGCATGGACCACGACCGCTACGCCTGGTCGATGTTGACGGACCGTAAGCCAATCGCGTGGCCCGACGGCAAGAAGCTGGCAGTGTGGGTCAACGTTTGCGTCGAGCACTTTCCACTGAACCCCGTCGGAAAGCCCATCAAGCTTCCCGGTGGCATGACCATGCCGTACCCGGACCTGCGGCATTACACGCTGCGCGACTACGGCAACCGCGTCGGTGTTTATCGCTTGCTCAGTGCGTTTGAAAAATTTGCCGTGCAGCCGAGTTTTGCGGTCAACGCTTGCTTGGTAGAGCGCTACCCACAGTTAGTGCGGACGCTCGCCGCGCGCGGCGAAATTCTTGGTCACTCTTGGAGCATGGACACCGCCCACGCGGGCGGTTTGGACGAAGCCGCTGAAGCGAAGCTCATCAAGCGCTCCCTCGATACGTTGCGTGGCTTCACCGAGCAGGAAGTCCGTGGCTGGGTCTCACCCGGAAAACTCAACAGCGCCAACACGCCCGACTTGCTCAAAGCCAACGGTATCGATTACTTCTGCGATTGGGTTAACGACGACATGCCCTACGCGTTCCACACCAAGCATGGTGACCTAACTGCGATGCCGCTATTGACCGAGATCGAAGACCGCTTCGTCGTGGTGGAGAACTTTCAGTCTGAGCAATCGTGGGCCGAGCAGGTAATGGACGCCTGCGACCTGCTATTCAGAGAAGCCAACGAACAAGGCGGTCGCATTCTTTCCGTTCCTTTACACGCGTGGGTGATGGGCGCCCCGCACCGCATCAAGCACGTCGAGGCTGTTTTGCAGCACGTCACTTCAAAGAGTGATGTTTGGTTTGCAACACCGGAGACCATTCGCGAGCATTGGATGGCACAGCAGTAACCGGTTCTACCTCCGCCTCAGCTTGAGTGCCGCACCTCGGCCCGATATCGGTGATTGCAGTGGCAGCTTGTGGTCGAGGCCGTGTGGAAACAGAATTTCTGAGCGAGCTGACGGTGTCCCAATGTCGTTTCCGGCGCAAATTGAATGAGTTGTCTTTGGACGAGCGCAAGTATCTCGTCGCTATGCTGCTCTCATCGCCCCAATTAGGTTTCTTA
>JAJTHU010000287.1 GCA_021300055.1 Nitrosomonadaceae bacterium
CTGCTGTTGCTGCGTCAGCTGGGCACGCGAAGCTTCCATGGCGGCACGCTGCTTGGCTTCGGCGGCGAGCTTGGCTTCAAGTTCCGCTCGTGCAGAAGCCGCCGCCACTTCAGCACGTTTGGCTTCCTCGACGGCGCGAGCCTCAGCCTCCTTGCGCGCGCGCGCTTCAATTTCTAGGCGTGCGCGAATTTGTGCTTCACGCTCCGCGCGGGCACGCGCTTCGGCCTGTGCTTTCTGTGCGGCGGCGCGCGCTGCCTCTTTTGCTTCGGCGGCAATGCGCGCATCCTCTGCAGCTCTCGCGGCAGCTGCTTCACGCTCGCGACGTGCGGCAATATCGGCAGCAATCTTGGCCGCCTCATCCATCGGCGGCGCGGCAGGCTCAGGTGGCGCGGCGCGCTCGACTTGTTCGTTCAGACTGTTTTGGCGCAACCCAGATGGCCCAAAGCTCACCACGGGCTGTTTCAGTGCAGGCGCGACTGACTTTACGGGCTTGGTGAAGTCGAAGTCATCCTCGTCGTCGCCAAAGGCAGAGAGGGGAATCTCTTGCTTCACCTCAAAAGTCTTGATGTAGCCTTCTTTGCGCAGTTCGTTGAGTTCTTTCTCGAGCGTCGGAATCGCCAAATCGACTTTGTCGGCGAGCACATTCAGATTCGACTTACCGTCAATCGCCTTAAGCAACTTCGTGCTTTGTCGCGAGAGCGACTGGGTCTTTTGGTTGATCTGAGTGACCCCTTTGGCGGTCTTGGTAAAGACGGTCTTAACGTCCATAACCGGCGTCCGTGTCCTCGATGAGATGGCTAACAGAAATTGTTGGAATTGTTGCTGGGGACTAACTGGTTCTGCATCTGCTCCGGAGCCGACCCGCTCGGCGATCCGCCAAGAGTCAGCGCGTGGGGGCTCCCCACGCTTTCAAGCTCCCAATGTTCGCACGAATCGCCTGCTCCGACTAGTCAGACAGGCTGGTCGTCGCCGGGAGACAATCGTCAAATAGTGTCAACGCTGCCGATTGAGTCGCGTTGTTCATCCATCCACCTATATCGATCGAGTTCTACGAGCGCATACGCGCCACACTCGCTCAGCCGGAGCCGCCATGTCTTCTCCTGTCCGCCCGACAATGCTGCAAGGTCTTTCCCTATCAAGCGCCGCAGATTTCGCACCCAAAGTGCTCATGCCTGTAGATGCGCCGAAGCTGGGGGAATCTGGCTTAAGTCAAAAACCTACCCGCCAGACCATTTGGCAAATTGCCTGTGCCGCACTGCTCTTGGCCCTTGCCGCCCCACTCTTTGCCGACACCCCGCCGCCGGCGCGAGTTGGACGCGTAGGCTTTGTCGATGGCGAGGTGTCCTTTTACGCGGACCGCAACGAAGGCTGGCAGCGCGCACGGGTGAATTTTCCCGTCACGAGCCGTAACTCGATCTGGACTAATGGCGTAGGACGTGCCGAGGTACGCGTGGGCGCATCCGCGTTCCGCATCAGCGATGAGTCGATCCTCGATGTTGTCCGCCTCGATGACGCGCGCACTGACCTTTTCTTGCAGCGCGGCTCGCTGAACGTGCGTTTGCGTAGCTATCGCGGCGACGAGGAATATCGAGACAACGTGCGCGTCGAAACGTCCGAAGGTGTGGTGCAGCTGCAAGTGAATGGCCGCTATCGCATCGATGCGTCATCGCAGCGCGACGAGACGCGTGTTGCGGTATTCGCGGGTCAGGCCCGATTCGAGAGCAGCACCGGTGCACTGACCATTGCCCCTGGCCGGACACTCGTTGTGCGTGGCGGGACGATCCCTTCGTTCAATTTCGCCGTCGCCAGCGAAACGGTGTTCGATCGCTGGGCAGAGACGCGCGATCAGCGCTGGGATGACGCGCACCAACGGATCGCGCGCGATGAGCGCATCTCGCCCTATATGACAGGCTATGAGGATCTCGATGTCTACGGCGATTGGATTGAAGACCGAGAGTACGGTCGCGTGTGGGCGCCTCGCGTCGTCGCGACCGGCTGGGTACCGTACCGCTATGGCTCGTGGGCATATGTGCGGCCTTGGGGCTGGACGTGGATTGATGACGCTGCGTGGGGCTTTGCGCCGTTTCACTATGGCCGCTGGGTGTATCGCCACTCACGCTGGTACTGGTGGCCCGGTCGCTACGTCCTTCGTCCCGTCTACGCACCTGCATTGGTCGGCTGGTACGGACGCGGCAACTGGAGCGTTTCGCTCAGCGTCGGCACGCCGATCGGCTGGTTTCCGCTCGCGCCGCGTGAGCACTTCGTCCCGGCGTATTCAAACAATGTCACGTACATCCGCAACATCAACAACATCAACATTACTAACGTCACCAACAACGTGACGGTGATCAATCCACCGTCGCAGTTTCAGAACCAAAACGTCGGCGTGACCACCGTGAACAGTCGGGTGGTCGTCAATGGTGAACCCGTTTGGCAAACTGCGAGCATTGGCAGCGGTCAGCAACGCATGACTAAACCCGCCGTCGATGGCGCGAGCTTGGTGCCCCCTCCGGCGCCTTCTGGCGGGGTGGTTGCCGCGCCTTCAGCGAACGTGGGTGGACGCGCCGTGCGCGGCGAGCCACTCGACCCAACCGCAAACCGCGGCGGCAGCGGTTCAATTTCAGTTGGTGGTGAGCCGGTGCGCGCCGTTCCCAACTCCGTAGGTTCTGGCCATAACACTGGTAACGTTGGAATTGTCGAATCGCCACAAGTCGTGATGCCGCGTTACGCCAAGCCAATGGCGGTGACGCCGCAGGGCACTCCGCTCACCACGCCAACTGACACACCATCCGCGACGATCGGTGGCGTGCCTCGGGCGACAGTGGCACCAACTGCCGTGACGGGTATGCCGAGCAACGTTGTGACGATTAACCCAACCAATCCGGCGCCAGCACCTTCGTACGCCAAGCCTGCGGTTGCGCCCACACAAATCTCACCCTCGCCAATGGCGACGACTGTGGTGCCATCACAAGTGCAGGGCGAGCCACTCAACATCTTCCCACGCACAGAACGACTTGATTCGGGTGGGGGTCGCCAGGCGCCACGCATTGAGAATCGCCCCGAACAGCGCCCCGAACAGCGCCCCGAGCAACGTGTCGAGCCTCGCCGCGAGCAACGTAATGAAGCCCGCCAAGAAAATCGGCCGGAAGCCCGCATCGGCGGGGGCGCGAAACCACAAGCAGAGGTAAAGCCCGAAGCGCGCGGCGAAGCTAAGCAGAGCGGCGGCAAAGTAATGGCCGAACACGGCCATGCCAAACCCGCGCGCGATTAACGCCCAGCACTTAGCGCTTGGTTTCCCAATAGGGTGGGTCGCCAAAGGTGCGTTTCAGAAAATCGATGAACAGACGCACCTTGGCAGGCAAAAACTTTCGATCGGGGTAAACAGCGTGAATGTCGTTACCCGGCGCCGAATATTTGCTCAGCACTTCCACTAAGCGACCATTGGTGATTTCTTCTGAAACCTCCCATGCGCTGCGCCATGCCAAGCCCTGCCCGGCAAGCGCCCACTTGGTAAGCACACCACCATCGTTGCAGTGCAAATTGCCCGCGACTTTGACGCGCACCATGCTGCCTCGGTCATGAAACTGCCAGTTGTCCGCGAGTCCGTCTTCGGACGACGTCACCAAGCAATTGTGGTGTTGTAGATCCTCAAGACCGTTGGGTTTGCCTGCGCGCTTGATGTAGCCGGGCGAGCCAACCACCACGCGATGATTTCGCGCAAGCTTGACCGCAATGAAGTCTGCGTTCTTGAGGTCCGCAATCCGAATGGCGAGGTCGACGCGCTCGTTCTTCAGATCAACGAGTCGCTCCGACAAATGCAATGTGACCGTGAGGTTCGGGTTCTCGGCAATAAACGCGGGCACGTGCGGCGCGATGTGTTTGCGCCCGAATGCCGTCGGGGCAGACACGATGAGGCGCCCTGTCGCGTTCTTTGCGCCGACGGCGATCGACTCTTCCGCGGCAGTAAGGTCCGAGAGAACGGTCCGCACGCTATCGCAAAACGCTGCCCCCTCTGGTGTCAGGGTGATCTTGCGCGTCGAACGCTTGAACAGCTTTACGCCGAGGCGCGCTTCCAGTTGGTCGATGCGCCTACCCACCATGGCGGGGGTGACGCCTTCGTCGCGCGAGACGGCAGACAGACTCACCGTATGAGCAACATCCAAGAATGTCTGTAGCGCCTTGAACCGATCCATGACTCCTCCCGAAAAGACCCTGTACCAGGTATCAAATGCTTTTGTTTTGCTGCTTATTATCTAATTTTTTGTAAGGGAATACACTATCTCCATATTGCCGACATTTTCGGCTCCGACGGGGCCACGTCGCACACCACGGCCACCGACCTTAGAAGGAAAACCTCAATGGATACAGTACACAATCTTCCCGCCGGACTCGCCATCAACGCGCCGGTCACACCGGCTTACGCCGAGATCCTTACACCTGAAGCGTTGAGCTTTTTTGTCAGCCTAGCGCGTAAGTATGAACCTCGCCGCCAAGAGTTGCTTGCCGCGCGCGATGTTCGTCAAAAGCAATTCGACGCAGGCGTGCTGCCCGATTTCCTCGCTGAGACCAAACACATTCGCGATGGCGACTGGAAAGTCGCTGCGTCCCCTGCGGACATTCAGGATCGCCGCGTGGAAATCACTGGCCCAACTGATCGCAAAATGGTCATCAACGCATTGAACTCCGGTGCGAATACCTTCATGGCCGACTTTGAGGACGCCAACTGTCCGACGTGGGCAAACATGATCGAAGGACAGATCAACCTGCGCGACGCCAACCTACGCACGATCACCTTCCAACAGGGTGAGAAGTCGTACAAGCTCAACGACAAACCCGCGGTGCTGTTCCCGCGTCCTCGTGGCTGGCACCTCGATGAAAAGCACGTCACTATCGACGGCAAGGTCGTATCCGGCGGCATTTTCGATTTCGCGCTGTATTTCTTTCACAACGCCAAGACGCTGCTTTCGCGTGGTAGTGGTGTTTACCTCTACTTGCCGAAGATGGAATCGCATCTTGAGGCGCGTCTGTGGAACGACATCTTCGTTGACGCGCAAAAGGCGCTCGGCGTACCGCAGGGCACCGTGAAGGGCACGGTACTCATCGAAACCATCGTTGCTGCATTTGAGATGGATGAGATGCTCTATGAACTGCGCGAGCACTCAGCAGGATTGAACATCGGCCGCTGGGATTACATCTTTTCTGCCATCAAGAAATTTCGCCTCAACAAAGACTTCTGCCTGGCAGATCGTGCACAGGTCACGATGCTGGCGCCGTTCCTGCGCGCTTACGCGTTATCACTCGTCAAGGTCTGTCACAAGCGTGGCGCATTCGCCATGGGTGGCATGGCCGCGCAAATCCCCATCAAGAACGACCCCGCCGCGAACGAAGCCGCAATGGAAAAGGTACGCGCCGACAAACTGCGCGAAGTCACCGACGGCTGTGATGGCACGTGGGTCGCTCATCCGGGCTTGGTCGGTATCGCCAAGGCCGTGTTTGACGAACACATGAAGACGCCAAACCAGATCCATCGTCAGCGTGACGACGTCAGCTATGGTGCTAAAGACTTGCTCGACTTCCGTCCGGAAGCGCCGATCACCGAGGCCGGCCTGCGCAACAACATCCAAGTCGGCATCCAATACATTGGCTCTTGGCTGGCCGGTAACGGTTGCGTGCCGATCTTCAACCTCATGGAAGACGCCGCAACGGCTGAGATCTCGCGCTCGCAGGTGTGGCAGTGGATTCGCTCACCCAAGGGCGTGTTGGCCGATGGTCGCAAGGTGACCAAGGAATTGGTCTCGCAGCTCACGGCTGATGAACTCACCAAGACGCCAAGCATCGTGGGCGACGCGGCTTACAAAGCAGGCAAGTACATAGAGGGCGCGAAGTTATTCGAAGAGTTGGTACTCAATGATAATTACGAAGAGTTCCTGACGCTGCCTGCGTATCGCGCTATCGATTAAGTCTGGATGAACTAGCTAGGCAGCACGCTTTCAGCAAAACGCCCGCTACTGCGGGCGTTTTTGCCTTTTGGGTGGCGTCGCCAAAGCAGTCAGCGAATCCTGCGCTTGTTGTAATCCTCTTCAATGGTGTCTTTGAAAAAGCTCAACATCGATGAAGACGTTGAAAAGCGCCGCCACACTTCGGGAGACACATTCGCATATTCGAACGTGCCGCTCGATTGCTCGACAATAAGTACCCGCTTGGCGCTGTCGTAACTGATTGAGCGCAAGTTACCAACAGAGACTTTCTTGGTTTCCATTGCCTAATCTGCTAACGATGCCGTAATCGCGTCCATCTCTGCCAAGATGTCGGACGAAAGTTTGGGTATCAGCGCGAGCGCTTTCATGTTCTCGTGAACCTGCGACACACGCGACGCACCCGTGATCACGGTCGACACGCGTGGATTCTTGGCGCACCATGCGATCGCGAGTTGCGCTGTCGTTGCGCCAAGCGATTTTGCGATCTTGCCGAGTTTTGCAACCGCAGCGTTCTTTTCTTTATCGGTTAGCGCGTCGCGCATCCATGCAGTGTTCTTGAGCGCACCACGCGAGTCTGAAGGAATGCCCTTCGCATACTTGCCGGTGAGCAAGCCCGAGGCAAGAGGGCTCCAAGTGGTGAGCCCGGTACCGGCCTCATCGTAGACACGCGCGTACTCTTTTTCGACGCGATGGCGGTGAAACAGGTTGTACTCAGGTTGCTCCACAATCGGCTTATGCAAATGGTGCTTATCTGCAATTTGCCACGCTGCGAGGATGTCTGCCGCGCTCCACTCGGAAGTGCCCCAATAAACCGCTTTGCCGCGCGTAACGATATCGTGCATCGCGAACACTGTTTCTTCGAGCGGCGTGTTGGGATCCGGGCGGTGACAGTACGCGATATCGACGTAGTCCAACTGCAAGCGCGCCAGTGAATGGTCGATCGCATTCAACAAATACTTGCGATTGAGCGTGTTCTTCTCGTTGACGCCATCACCAAACTTGGCGGGCAGGCCCCAGAAAAACTTAGTCGAAACCAAATAGGTAAGTCGGTCCCACTTAAGCTTCTTAAGCGCGGCCCCCATGAGCTCTTCCGACTTGCCGCTGGCGTACACCTCAGCGTTATCGAAAAAATTCACGCCGTAATCGCGGGCAGCTGCCATCAACTCAAGTGACGCCTTGGTATCGAGTTGATTGCCGTATGTAATCCACGACCCGTACGACAACACTGACACGCGCGCACCGGCGCGGCCGATCCTTCTGTACTCCATCATTCTTCCTTCTCTTTATCGATATCTGCGTAAGGGTTTGCAATGACCACACGCGTACGTTTTCGATCCGCGCCTAGCTCTTCCATGCGCACGAGAACGGGATAGAGCTCAGCGAGTTTGGCGCGCGCGGTCGCTTCGCTGGTGAATATCAGAACTTCGTTGTGATCGCCGACAACATCGCGCCATTCGTCGGCGCGTTGTTCGTTTAGCTGCACTTGCAGTTTGTATGTCGCCATCAGTAATGCTCCTGAAACTGCGCCGCGCTCATCGGTCGCGCCAGCAAGTAGCCTTGCGCCTCATTGCATCCGGCGTTAAGCAAGAAGTCGAGTTGCGCGGGGTATTCGACACCCTCAGCAACCACACGCAGCCCTAAGCTGTTCGCCAGGCTGATAATGCCTTTGACTATAGTGGCATCGTCAACGTCGGTGGTGATGTCGCGGACGAAACTCTGATCGATCTTAAGTTTCGTAATGAAGAAGCGCTTCAGGTACGCCAGGTTGGAGTAGCCGGTACCGAAGTCGTCGATTACCAGACGGAAGCCGGCCGCACCGACGCGTTCGAGCAAGTCGCGGGTGTGTTCACCTTCGCGCACCAATGCGGTCTCGGTCAATTCGAGTTCGAGGTCCGCTGGGGTGAGATCATGCTCCGCCAAGGCAGCGCACAACACATCCAATAGGCGCGCGGTCTTCCACTGCACGCCGGAGACATTGATCGTCATCGGAAACTCGTAGAGTCCCGCGGCGCGCCAACGCGCGAGTTGCGCGCAGGCCTCATGCACAACCCACTCACCAATCGGCATGATCAGGCCGCTTTCCTCGGCAACAGAAATAAATCGGCTAGGCGGCATGTAACCCAGCGCTTCGCTGTTCCAACGCAAAAACGCCTCAGCGCCTATTACGCGGCGCTCGGGCAGTGCAAAGATGGGTTGGTAGTCGAGTGTGAGTTCGCGCCGATCTAGTGCGCGGCGTAAGGCGCTTTCAATGGTCAGCCGTTCATTGACCCGCTCATTCATTTCGCCGCGGAAGAAACTGTACTGATTACGTCCCTGCGACTTGGCGTGGTACATCGCCATATCGGCGTTCTTAATGAGTGTGGCAAGGTCTTCTCCATCTGTGGGCCAGATGGTGATGCCAATCGAAGGCGTCACCGCAAGTTCGCGCCCGTCGATGTAGTGCGGCTGCGACAACGCATGAACCAGCGTATCCGCTACGTTGGCAACGTGATTCGCCTCGTTTGCACCTGGTAGCAGCACCACGAATTCATCGCCCCCCAATCGCGCCACGGTATCTGTCGAGCGCGTCGCGCGGCTCAGCCGTCCCGCACACTCGGCAAGAATCTTGTCCCCAGTCGCGTGGCCGAGCGAATCGTTGATGATCTTGAAGTGGTCGAGGTCGATGAATAGCAGTGCAATTCGATCATTGCTGCGTTGACATTGGCGCACCGCAAAGTCGAAACGCTGACTCAATAACAGACGATTCGGCAAACCTGTGAGGAAATCAAGTTCCGCCAGTTGGCGCACTTGTGCCTCGATGCGTTTGCGTTCCGTAATGTTTGCGCCGATACCGCGATAGCCGATGAATTCTCCGGCGGCATCAAACACCGGCTCGCCCGATACAGAGACCCACCAGACTTCTCCTGACGGCAACGCATAGGCGTACTCGAAGTCGCGAAAGGGCTTGTGCGCCTCCACTTCGCGTCGGTGCGCATCCATCTGCTCGCGCGTGATGCCGAGGAATGGAATTTCCCAGCGCGGCTTACCATAGCGCGTTTCTGGGTCAACCCCAGTCGCGCGCTGCATACCCGCGGAAATCTGCTTGAAGCGGTACTGCTCGTCTTGCTCCCAGTACCAGTCTGAGGTCATGCTCAGCAGGCTCCGGAAACGCGCTTCGCTCTCGGCAAGCGCGTGCTCGGCCTGTTTACGCTCGGTAATGTCTAGTCGAAAGCCAATCACGCCTCCGTCTTCGGTGCGACGGTCCGACACGAGATACCAGCGACCCGATCGCAATTGCACCTCGTAGTCCTCCGGTACTTCCGCGCGATGCCGTGCATGGCGCATTGCGATGTACTCGTCCTCGCTAAGGTGCTGCTCCACATGCAAGCCGCGCTGATAGGCCGCTCGCTGAATGTCGACATACGGGGTACCGGGCACCAGCATGCCTGCAACATCGGAATAGATTTCTCGTGCACGACGATTGCTGAAAACCAATCGATCGTCAGCGTCGTAGAGAAAGATGCCCGACTCGAGGTGATCAAACGATTCAATGATGCGCGCAAGCCGACCCTGCGCTTCGCGCAGTGCCTGTTGCAACTCGTCGATACTCGGCGCAGTCATGGGCGTTCTAATCGGACAGAAAACAAAACACTCTAAAGGTGAGCTGGCGGCCCGCCCCTTTCGCGCTCCTCTCGACCGCGTCTTCAGCAGCGCGGCAAGGCAGACCCCGATTCTGCCGCAGCCGCGTCAACTTCGCTTACCGCGTCGCAAAACCTCGCACTACTCGCAGGCTTTCTTGTATGCGGCAACTTCTTCCTTGAGGGCAATCCACCATACTTTGCCTTTGGGAGAGTGCTTGCCGCAAGGTGTGAAGGTTGCAAAACCAGGGTACTCTGGCCCGAGGTTGTTTGGATCCTGACGACGCGTGCGTGGCGGCGCCACCAAGCCTTTCTCGTCGCTCTCGAGCGGAAACAGCCAGCAGCCCATCGGCTTGTACTTCCACTTGTGCTGGCCGAGCTTCACGGCAAGTGTCTGGAACGAGCACTTGCCGTCTGCCTCAGCGAACACGCATTTGGTGTGCTTGAAGTGAGCAGGCTTGTTGCGATAGCGATACTTACGAACTTGGGTTTTCTTGCCAACGCCGTGTGCCCACTCCTCATCGATGATGTAGTCCTTGGGCAAGTGCGCAAAGTGCTCTGGGTACTTGGCGACCAGTTTGTGCGTGCGGCGCACCTCTTCCGGACGCAGGAATGCGCCATCACTGCAACAAATGCCCTGGCATTCGCTCAGATCGCAGTAGTGAAGTTTGGTGTGCTGAGGGCTGGTCGAGGCTTTGGAGGCGGTCGTGGATTTAGGCATTGAGCAATTCGCGGATGTCGTAGTTGCCGCCGTTGGCAAGGCGGTTGGATTGAAGAAGCTGGATGATATCGTGCGCCACGCTGGATGCATCACGCAATGCACCGCTCGTTTTCATGTTTTCGAACCGCGCGCGGTCGGGGAAGCGCTCCGCGGGCACAGCTCGTAGCGTCGCCTGCATCGGCGTATCGATAATCCCTGGCGCGAGGGAAACGATGGCGAGGGTGGAATCGAACTCGGCGGCTTCATCGGCGGCCACGCGCGTCGCCATTTCGAGTCCGGCCTTGGCCGCGCAGTAAGCGGTGGAGCCGCGAATGACGCGCTTGGCTGCACCCGAGGAAATATTGACGACCAGCCGCCGCGCAGCCACGTTGCGCGTAGCGAGTGCGAAACCCTGCGTCGCGACGATCGGCGCAATCAAGTTGATGGTCATGCCCTGTGCAAGCTCATCGGCATCGACTTGATCGAAGCGCGCGACGGGGCCAACGATGGCGGCGTTGTTGATCAGCGTCGCCGTTGCAAACTGCTCCCCCTCGATCTGCTTCGCGAGGGCAGCGAAAGCCGCTCGCACTTGATCGAGATGGGCAAAGTCCGCTTGTAGCGCGGTGTTTCTGGCGTTTTTGCTCCAAACACTGCGTGAAATCTCGACCACAGTGTTTTGGTCATCCGCAGCAAGGGCATCGGCGAGCGCGCGCCCCAAGCCTTTGCTGGTTCCCGTGACAACGTATAGGTGCACTGGTCGCTCTCCTCTGCTTTTTCAATCGCCAGCAATGGCAATGATTGCGGCGATACCTGCCATCACTAAATCAGCTACGTCTCCCGCCGAGAACTCATCATCCTTGCGACGCGACCCGCTCCAATCGATCGGTCCGGATGCTGCTTCAGGTTGGCGCGGCATTGGTTGCGAGGTCGCTGGTAGCGGAGTAGCGCTGGCGTCCTTGTGCCGCCGTTGATCAAACTCCGCGAGCGCCTTATCGACGGCTTGGCGGTCGAGCACCGATACGGGTGAGCCGCAGTGCGTACACGCTTGGTCATGTTCGATGTTGATACCCGCGCCACAGCTTGAGCAGCGCACTTGCTTGATGGTGGCGCTCAGCGTCTTGATCTCGTGCGACGAGAGGCTACGCACGAAATTTTTCTCGCGCAGAAACTGCGTGAAGCTAATCGCTCGCCCATGCGAACTTGGGCAGCGATAGTACTGGAATCGCCCGCCCCGCGAAAAATCCCACGCCTGCTGCAAGGGTTGTGTGCAAGCGGGGCAAGGACCGCCGAGCGAAACGAGGTTGCGCTGGTCACCACGATGCGCATGAATGCGCCGAAACAAATCGATCACCGAATCGGCTGATAGCGCAGCACTCTCGAGATGATCGAACCAGATGAGGTGGCACGGCCAGCAGATGTCAATTTCGACTTGACCAGTCGCGTGCCGCGCGAAGGCGCTCGACTCCATCGCCGTGTGGCAGCTCGGACACGGCCGCCCCGCCCTCGACAACGACTGCGTTGCACTCACGTCGAGCGCTCAGGCCTGCAGTGCCGCGATGCCCGCGCTGGCAATCAATGCGTCGTCCGATGACTTCACGCCCGACACGCCGACTGCGCCGACCGTTTCGCCATCGATCACGATGGGCACACCACCCTCGAGAAAGGTGATACCCGGCATAGACAGTGCCGACACGCGACCATTGTTCACCATTTCCTCGTCGCCCTTAGTCGGGCGACGGCGAACTGCCGCGCTGTACGCCTTGCCCTGCGAGATTTCAACGCTGGCTGGCGCGGAACCATCTAAGCGCAAGAAGCCAAGCAAGTGGCCGCCATCATCGACCACGCTAATGCATACGGCCCAGTTGTTAGCGATCGCATACGCTTTGGACGCAGCGAGGATCGTTTCGACGTCATCGTGCGTCAGGTAGTGTTTGGTCTTCATGGGCAGGGTTCGAGTAAAGAGGACAGTGTGCTCGTCGTTCGCAATCGGAGCAGCCAATCGGCTCAGCACACAAGTTGTTTTCGTGTCGGTAGAGCGGACGAGGCCTCATTTTAGCCACCACGCCCCGCTGCGCCACCGGCACTACAGCATTCCCGATAAATATGCTTTGCGGCGTGCAGGCGGCAGCTTCTCAATGGCCACGCGCAACATCGTGCGCGGCATGTCGCGGTAGTGCTTCAACAAAAAGGCCTCGGCGACCTCTTGGCTCACGCGTTGCCCGACTTCGCGCAACATCCATCCAACTGCCTTCTGAATGAGGTCTTCACGGTCATGCAAGAGCAGCTTGGCCAAACGCAGTGCGTCACGCGCGTCGCCACGCTTGATGGCGCTGTACGTGGCCAACATCGCGATACGTCGCTCCCACAAGGACCGCGAACTGGCGAGCCGCGTGAGCACCGCACCGCGCTCGCGTCGGGTTGCGAGAAATCCGCCGACGATCTGTGGTGCAGATAGATCGACCAGGTCCCAATTGTTGATGAACTTCAGATGTCGCATGTAAAAGCCGTAAATCGCCTCCCGCACGGCAGGATCGCCGCGCTCAAAGGCGCGCACCAGCACGAACAGCGCGAGCGCGCGCGCTTCGTGCCAACCCGACTTGATCAGGGGCCGAGCGACTTCCCACCCCGCTTCACCGACGGTGCGCGCGAGCGCGCGAAGCTGCGGCACCCGAATGCCGAGAAATCGATCACCTTGGCCATACCCGCCCGGTTCCGCTCTGAAGTAGCGCTGCGACGCCGCCGCGGCTGACTGACTCGCCAGTGTCATGAGACGCGTCATGATCTGCGCGGCATTGCCCTTGGTCGCCTCCGCAGCAGACGCCCGACTCAGCTGCGCGGCTTTGGGCTTGCCTACCGGGCCCCGCCGCGGTTGCTGCGCAGGCGGCCGTCCCGCCTTGACTGCTGCCATATCGTCTCCTGTTCTTCAAGGCTCTGGTAGTGGGGCACGCGGAACAGCGTGCGCCAGACAAGGCGCCAAAGTGCATAGCGACCACGCACTTCGTCCGTCCAGTAGCGCTCCGCGATTACACGGTTTGGGGCTTCAAACATCAGAAAGTAATTGCGCGCGTCCCCACTTGAAAACAACCACAACTGACCATCGATGAGCTTCCAGTGCGTAGGGTCGCCACGAACCGGCAAACCGAAGCGCATTTGATTGGCGCAGTGACCACCGAAGGCGGGGACATAGCGGAGCGGCGTTCGCAAAAATTGCGCTCGATGTTCAGCGCTCGCAAAGTAGTAAACGACCCCATCGAACGAGGCGGTGTGATGCGCCACCCCGCGTCGCAATTCACGAAGTGCGTGGTACGCCACCGGGTCATAGCCGTCGAGCATGAGTCGCTCGCCGGCATCCGTCAAGGTGGTGGCATAGGGTTGAAGAACGGCGCTTGCCGCGCCACTTTGCGGAAGCGAAGATGTCGCGGCACAACCGACCATGAGCAACGCCGTGACAAGCGCCGCGAAACCATCTGTCAGGAAACGAGGAAAAGCGCGCAGTGGTCGCAAGGCAGGGCTTAGGGCTTGCGCGGCACTGACTTAGGGGCCTCGGTGGTTGCGGGCGCCGGTGCAGCAGCCGCGGCAGCATCTGTCGCTGCAGCAGCTTTGAGTGCTGCTGCGGCGGCACCTGCGGCATCCACCGGCATGGCGGCGGCAGCGGTCGCTGCATCTTGTGCGGCTTGCATGACAGGCTTTTGCTCAGCGAAGCGCAGCTCACTCATCGTTTTGAGCGTAGCCAAGCTCGCCTCGAAATCGCTACCGATCATTTTGTCCATGAACAAGCCGAAGTAGCGCGAGATCGGATTGTTGCCAAGGTCGCCCTCAGTACTCCAGACCACTTTGGTAACCTGATCGTTCTGCGGTTGGAGAAGGAACTCGCCCTGTGTGACCATGTTCATGTCGGGAAAAGAGAGTTTGTAAACCAGTCTGCGTGGGGAATCTGCATCAATGAACTCCATGTCGCCGTCGCCTTCGGACTTAGATTTCCAACTCCACTTCGCGCCCTTCTCCGCGGCGGGTCCGCTGAAGGTCATGATCATGTTGGGGTCGCGCTTGTTCCAGACGCCCCACTTTTGCCAATTGGTCGGCGCAGCAACAAGTTGGTAGATCGGAATCTGCGGTGCGTTGATGACCATCGAGCGCTCGACGCGATAGTTGCGCGGCAGTGCGTAGGCGATAGCGACCAGGATGATGATCAGGATCGCGAGTCCGATGGCCACCTTTTTCAGGATGGATGCAACAGAGCTACTGGTGGCGGTTCTTGCCATGATTTTTCTCCCTGATGACGACAGAGCCGCTGTGGGAATGACTGCGGGCCCACACGTTAGCTCAATGGGTTGCGACTATAGCGCCAACCAATCGGGCGAGCATTTATCAACCTGCACGACGAGACGCCGATGAGAGACGGGCACGGGTCTCATTAGACACGCGCGGTTCGGCGCCATCGCGCCATGGCGCATCCGCGAAATGCTCGACCAGGAAGTTTACGAACGCCGCGACACGCGGGCTGCGGTGCTTGCCGTGTGGATACACCGCCGAGAGCGGCACCGGCTCAACGTGATGGCAATCTGCCAAGATTGGCGTGAGCCAGCCGGCGCGGATCCCGTCGCCGACGATCACATCCGTCAGCCGAATAATCCCTACCCCGTTAGCCGCAAGCTGCAGCAGCGATTCGGCATTGTTGGCCGTCACGTTGCCGCGCACTTCGACATATTCGATGTTGCCGGACACATCGAACGGCCAACGCCGCAGTTGCGGTGCCCCGGCGATGGTCATGCAGTTGTGGTCGAGCAGCGCTTGAGGCGTTTTTGGCGTGCCATGTCGCTTGAGGTAGCTCGGCGACGCACAGATCACGCGGTGCAGATCGCAAATCTTGCGCGCAACCAATGACGAATCGCGCAGCACACCGTTACGAATGGCGACGTCTGCGCCCTCTTCCACCAAATCGACGAGGCGATCCGTCACGGTGATTTCCAATTCGACTTCAGGGTACTTTTCGAGGAAGCGCGGGATAGCGGGGGCCAGCTGATGGAGACCGAAAGCCACGCCGACATTCACCCGCAGTAAACCCTTGGGGTGCGAGGCGAAGCGCGTTACTTCCGCCTCGGCTTCGGCGATATCGGCGAGGATGCGCTTGGCACTGGCGAAGTAGGCTTCACCCTCCGCCGTGAGCGCTAGCTTGCGCGTGGTGCGGTTCATCAGCCGAACACCCAAACGGTCTTCGAGGCGCGTAGTGAGTTTCGACAGAGCGGACGGCGTCAGGTCTAGATCGCGTGCCGCCGCCGAAAAGCCGCCAAGCTCGACCGCGCGAACAAATGCGCGCATTTCTCCGGGTGTGTCCATGGGCTCTCCTCTCGTGTGTGGCGTAGGGCACCGTCGCGCAACAGCGCCGGCGCATTAGTGAAGATAATTCCACAATATTATGCTTCATCTCTGGATTGTTATGTTTTCGGATGGTAATTACTATGCTGTTCATCTGCAACTGGTGCATTGCCGACCCCGGCAGCCCCAGATCGCGTCACCCGTCGCAAGCGTCCCTCCGGAGACCACAAATGAATACGACTCACGCTGTCATCACCCGCAACACCACCAACGCCGACAACAGCGCATTGCGCACGTCGTCGAAACCAAGCTTGGACCAAGCCGCCCGCGAACTGCGCCGCGACGAGCTCCCGGCTTACCTCGACTGCGTCGCCAATAAGCTCATCGCACAAGTGCGCGCGCAGCGCGCCAACTGGGCGCAGCGCTTCCCCGCGTTCCCCGGCTAGTCGCGTCACAGGGACGCGACTTAGCCTCGTTCCACCGCGCGTTGGCGACGAGTTAGCGACGAGTTAGCGACGAGTTGGCGACGAGTTGGCGACGAGTTAGCGCTCGCGGCGCAGGCTAAGTGGTGCGCTGGCTATAATTCCCGTCCGCTGCATCACGACGCATTGGCGTCGGTGCGCGCGGAGTCGTGAAGGAATCCCATTGAAGCGCACCCGCACCAAATCACCATTGCGTCTATCAAAAGACGCTGAACGCCTCATTTCCATGTCGGCCGCCGCCATCGCCGCGGGCAGCATCATCGAGGCGCGTTATTGGCAGGACAAACTCGAATCAACCGCCGCGCAACTGATGGAGCGCAGCAATGACAGCGCCATCGAAGCGGCGCTCGATCAGACCTTCCAAGCCAACCTGCCTGCACATGAGTTGCTGTCACGCGCGTGCGAAGCCGCGGCAGAGAGTGTCGTCCTGCCGGCAGCAGAAGGCGCCGCCAATCAAGCCTTGCTGGTTTCAATCCCGCTGATTGCGTGGTCGAAATATCCGATCGCTTCTGGGCCCGTTGATGAGGCCACGCTGGCACCCATTCGTGCCCACCTGTTCGCCCACATCCTCGCGGATGGCGTGCGCGCGCACATCTCGCCGTTTCTGTACGCCATTGAGCAACTGCCGCGCGGCTTCTCTGAAACCCGCAAGCTCATGCGCAAACTCACCCAAGCTGCACTCAACGGCACCAGCACCCGCCCTGATTCGACCGCCCGCGAGAGCGAGGCCGCTGAGATGCCCGCCGATGCGCGCTTTTTGTTGGTGGGCGTTGTTGCGCCCGTGGGCGCACCGATATTCCTGTGGCAACAGGATGCGCAGAACGAAGCGCACGCCACCCACAACGAGTGCTTATTGCGCTGGGTCGAGCAGTGCCGCCCCAGCCTTGCCAAACTCGTGCCGGGCGCTGCGTTCGAATGCGGCCTCCCCGACGCGTATTTCCACAACTGTCGCCAGTGCGACTTGCGCGTGCGTCCCTACATGCTCAATTCATCGCTCGAGTTGGTTGAAGACAGCTTGAAGGTGCCCGCGTCAGAGATCGGCGTGGTGGTCGCGGGTGTCGGCGAATCGCGTGTTGACGAATACCGCATCAGCATCTTGCGTAAAGGCACCAGCCAAGTTGTTCACGGCGTGGTGTGGCCGCTGTACGGCGCGGAAGACGACGATGAGGCGCCGAGCCCACGCGAGGCGCTGGAAGCGATCTTCAAAGAGCACCGCGTCGGCGAAGTCATTCGCCTGCCCGGCACACAGACGCCCGAATTCTGTGAAGACTGCGGTGCGCCGCTCTTCTACGACCCCGAAGGCGAAGCCGTACACGCGGAGTTTCCGGAAGAGTCAGAGCCGCCACCGGTTCACTATCACTAAATCTCCGGGACCCCCTATCTTGATTGACAAACCCTAGTATCCACGCGCGTTTTCAAGCGAAAATGCCTGAAAAAGCCCGCCGATACTAGAGTTTCAAATTGCGCATCAACACCTCAGCCGCTACTTGCTCGGCTGCGCTTTGCGCATTTGCTCC